>NZ_CM017506.1 GCF_007273535.1 Niallia circulans | reverse complement strand
CATTTACCAATGAATTTCTTATTTACTAACAAATCTGTACAAAAATCTGTCACTTCTCTCATAAGGTAAAAGGAAAAGTTATATTTTATATAAATATTTTGATAGCATATATTTTTAAATTTTTAATCAATCATTGGATTATTTCATTAACTTTGTGAATAAATGTACTTAAACAAACCTGCCCTATTAGTTCCATAAATTAAAATGAGCTGAAATTATCAACTCGGAGATCTCTCACACTTCAGTGTTCAAGAGTCTTATTATTCTACTGCTCATTTTAAGTATTTATATATATATTCCAATTAGTATGTTATAGTCAACCAAAGGCTAAGGTCTCCTAAGAACTTCCCTAACCATCTTCTTTGTTACTTTAAGAAGATAGTTTTTACCAAACATCAACTATTGTTTTCCTCATTATAAAAATTAAAAACTACCTCCTTTTCACACTATAACTGAAGTCGCTCTTTATATTCCCATTACCTTACTTGTTTTTGTAAAAACATCCTTAAAAGAACGGAGAGAATTTTGAATCCTTTAAAATCCCTTAGTAATGATGCAATACTATTTGCGCTTTTAGAATCTATACGTCTAGATTTACCCTTAGAATTTATTCATATGTTAGAGCATAAATTAGAAAATAGAACGCTCTTTAAACCTGATTTATAATAATTCTTTCTTCATGTTATATAAGAAAGGGTACTCTACATTTATTACATAACCTTTCGATTAATTTATTTTAAAATTTTCAGCTTCATAAGATAAACATAGTATCTATACACTAAATACTAAGGAAAAATATAGGAAAAAAAAGATGAAAATAATATTCCACTCTTTACCATAAGTTATCTTACCACTTAATAAATATATATTTTCAAGAAAAGTGGTAAATAAAGATATAAAAATAATAATCCAGAAGGGATTCTTATATCTTTTTATAAACCATATTAAGTAACTTGCTAAAATAGGATATATACCTAAATTAAAAGGCAAAAAGTGAAATGTATTATTCGAGGAGCTCACCTTCCATAATTCTAAATAAAATATTGTTTCATTTACAGTAAATGCTACGATTGTGGAATTATTAATTTATCACGTTTATAAAGATGAAAGTATCCCACCAGCCAAGGCAATATAAAAACCAAAATAATAGTAAGACTCATAATATTTCCTTTTTATTAATAGTATAGTATTTCCTAATTCAAACTAATTTGTCTAAACGGCTATTTAAGTAATAACTTTAAATTTAAATGCTTATTGAACTATCTGCCATCTTAGTAACACAAAAAACATTTCTAAATCGAGACTATTTGATAGTCTAATTCTTATCAATCGATAAGGATAACAGGATTTACATATAGCAAAATATTGTGTTATCGTTTTTATAAACACACAATATATTGGGTCCTATTAGACTGTTCTTAGTCACCTTCCCTTTATACAATGAAGGGGGATAAGAAGATAAATTCATGTCAACAGCCAAGAATTTAGACTATTTCGGTAATATCTCGTTCGGTCAAAAAGTTATATACAACTGTAAAATACACTTTTGTTTCTTTAATCATGAAAATGGATTATTAGAAATAATAGATCCTGATACAAACTCTATTTTTTTAGTTAGACAAAAATCACTCGTTTATAGAATTAAGTAAGCCATCAATAGTTAGCATTGATGGTTTTGTTTTATTTCACCCTTCTTTCAGTCCCGCTAGTTCAATAAGTTATTTTTGCTTCATTTGAAAAGTTTGCACTAGCCCATTCACCCTCAGTCTTAAACAACTTATACACACCATTATAGTTCGTCGGCGATTCTTCTACCCAATTTAGGAGAGTACGAATAATTAACTCTTTATCTGGAAAAGATTCCGGGTATTGCCATTTCCATTTATTTTTTAGCCATGTTTACTTTTTATGGTATTCATAATAACATATAGTTAAATAGCTATATGTTATTATGAAGGGGGCTGGATAATTTGATTGATGCTTATAAAGCACTTTCAGATACTACTAGAAGAAAAATTTTAGAACTTCTGAAGGAACGGGATATGACTGTAAATGAAATTACGGGGTATTTTAACATATCGCAGCCAAGTATATCTCATCATCTCTCTATTTTAAAAAACAGTGGGTTAATTGAATCCAGTAAAGAAGGAAAGTATGTCAAATATTCATTGAATTTGACCGTACTTCATGAAATGATGGGATGGTTTATGAAGTTGATGAATAAAGTGGAGGAAGAAAAATATAAGTAAAGCCATCAATAATTAGCATTGATGGTTTTTTTGTTTCATCCCTCGCTTATTAAACTGCCTCATTTCTTCCACAAGCAGTTATTCATTTATTAGAGGAATACTGCAATATTATACTCTAATAAAAAGACTGCCTAAGCTAAGTAGCAGTCCTTCTTTTGACCATTATTTTAACTCACTAGCTAATGACTATCAATAGCGTGTGGTGGTCTTTCAAACCAGGCATTATTAATTAATAAATTCAAACCATCTTCTGCAAAAAGACCAATTTCACCAAAAAAGCGAGTATAATCAGCAGCAATATCACGTCTTAATGAAGCTGACAAGGCAGTTCCATAATTTCCTACACCAGCAGCTGAAATCAATGAGGTATGATACATCATTAACTTATCCGAAAATGGAGTTTCTTTAATTGGTAGAACCAAATCATCCCAATTGTGTGGTGATGGTAAGGCATTATCTTGTAAGTAACTAGTAAAGATTTCAATATGTTTCTTAGTAATATTTTTACCTCTTTTCATATATCCTTTTAGATCAGCACAATGAACTACTTGACCGAAACCTGTCAATAATGCTGATGCCAAATGATTAGTTTGTATATTTGAATACAAGTGGGTTATTTCCGCAGCCATTAATGGCCTTTGTTTTCCCAACCAACCTGCTAAGAACCCTTGTGTTTCTACCATATCTACTTCTTCTAGATAGGGAATATAGGGAGACCGAATCTCTAATCCCCTAGTTAAAAGTAAATCAGTTGTCTCATTAAATAATTCCATAGTAGATGCGATACATGACATAAAGTGTTCTCTTATATCCTTCCGAAAAGTATGTGGTAGCACCACCCCATAGGTTGCTAAAGCGCCCTTTGTCATTTGCTTTGTATAAATAAGAAAAAATTCATCAGAGAATAATCTTGGTGAATCAACATTAACATCTTCATCCGTAAATCCTTGTGGGATAGCATGGCCTTCTTCTTTAAAAATGTTTGTAATAACTTTGACATGTTGATATGACAAGTCTAATGCATGTTTTAATATAGCTTGAGTTTCTTTATCTTCAACTTTTGCCAAAAAGTATCTATACACACAAATAAAGAGAGAATCACTTATATAATTGGCCCATAACCCTCCAATTTCAGAGGAAGTTAAACGAATATGGTGTTCTTTCATAAAAATACCTCCACTTTTTCAATAAAGGTATTTTTTCCAAATTTTTTAAAAATATATATTTGATTTGAAGTTTAAGTATTATAAAGAGATTTTTCTTTTAGGTATGCAACCAGCTTTTTTGTATGGACTTTCTGGAGATTAACATTTTACATTATTTACAATATTCACATTGCAAATAATCGTTTATATAATTAATTTAGGATTAGTCTCCCATATACTAATCTATTCTGGGGAGCAATTCATGATTAGCTCCCCAGAGAACTGTTTTCAGAAACAAAAAAAGCCCCAAGTTTGGGACTTTTTTGAGCAAGTCTTTTTATTATTACATATAGAAAACATATGAAATTGGTAGAAACAATATGCTGGAAAATTTAAAAATATTGATAAGTATTTTTACCACTTGATTTTGCTCGATACAAAGCGTTATCAGCTTTTTTTAGTAACGCAGACAAAGACTGTTCCTCTTTTGTATAAGAAACTATACCAATACTCGTGGATAAGTAAAAATCATTCGTATGAAAATCCCAAGTGGATAAACTAAGGATAAGGGTAGTTGCTATATCATCTATCATTCCTTTATCAATAAGACCAATGAGATTAACAACAAATTCATCTCCACCTAAACGAAAAACAGCACCACTTAAAGTACTCTTACGAATTACTTCTTCTATCCTTAGTGAAACTTCCTTTAAGACAAAATCTCCTGTCTCATGTCCTAATTTATCGTTAATTTGCTTGAAACCATCTAAATCTAAAAAGAGTATTATGCCTTCTTCTCTTGTATGTTGTTGAAAGAACCTTTCTAAGGAGTATCTGTTATAACAACCAGTTAAATGATCTCTACAAGCCATACTTTCTAACTCTAAATAGTACGAAAACATTGTTGCTAATTTTTCTATTAACTTGATACTATCAGCATGAAACGTTGTAGCTTTCTCTTGAACTGCACATAGGGTCCCAAAAACTTCTCCATTTCTTAGAATTACTGGCACTCCTAAATAAGCATTTACATTGGTTGCTTGGTAAGTTCTTTTTAATTCCACTAAGCTATCTTCCTTGCTAATATCTGTATAAACCAAAGCATTCCCTTTGGAAAAGTTAATCCTAGTACAAACTGCGGAATGGAGTGGAATACGTGCACCCTCATTAATATGGATGTTTTCCTTATTTTTAGCAACCTTTAAAATGTGCTGCTCCTTATTTGTAAAAGCACTTAAAAAGAAATAACCCTCCGGTATTATATTTTTTGCTAAGGTAAGAATGTCTATAGCAAGCTCATCGAAATTTTCGTAAAATTGATATTCATTTAAACCTTTTTTCATCTAGTATAGAACTCCTTGTACTGTAACATTGGTTGATTAAGTCTCGTTTTTTTAGTATTTCCCTACTTGATTCTATGTAATAAAGAAGTTTTTCTGCTTTTAACTTATTCTCTATTTCATCTTTTAAAAATTGAAGGTAGTATTTAACACTAGATTTTCTACTAAAATCCTTCACTTGAATAATTTTTTTACTTTATCGGAATTGTTTATCGAATTCCTTGCTAAATCTAAATAAAGACCACCAATAATGGAGGTCTTAGTTAGTATGTATAGGCAAAAGAATATATCTATAGCTCGTATACTATAATATCAAATTCAATAAGTAACATTAATTATGATTTTTCAATTTACACCGTAAATTATATTTTATTTAGCGAAATAAACTCTAATGCTTTTTCACAAGTATTAAACGTTGTTAAATTATTTTCATAACTAAATTGCTTTATATCCCTAGCCATTTTTGGCTTAATACCACTTATTACTAATTTAGCTCCCATTAATATTAGTATTTGGTTGATTGTATTTAAACCATTGTTAACCACTTCATCGTAATTTTCTAGGCCCTGTAAGTCAATAATAAAATATTCTTCTTTCTCCTTAGAAACATAACTAGCAATTTGGTTTACCAAACGATGAAATCTTACTTCTGTTAAATCGCCAATAATTGGTAGTATAGATGCATTTTCTAGAACCGAAATAATTGGTGTAGAAAGATCATTTACTTCTTTTATATATTGCTTTATTTCTTCTTCATGTCTTTTTTGAGTAGTTATATCCTTTTGCAATCCTACAAAGTATAAACTCTTACTTTCCCCAACATAAATCGGGTGTAATGCCAACTCATTCCAAAACATTTCTCCATTCTTTTTAAAATTCCTTAAAATAACTACTATAGATTCTTTTTTGGCAATAGCGTTTCGTAATTTATCAACTTCAAGCTGTTCCGTATCGTCTCCCTGTAAAAACCTGCAGTTTTTACCTACAATGTCATTTGAGTGATAACCAGTTAATTTTTCAAACCCTTGATTTACGTATATAATTGGATTATCTACCTGATTGGGATCAGTAATGACTATTCCTGTAGATACCCGATTAATAACTTCCCTTAGGAATTCATTTGTATACATATCTTGTTGAATGAGCTTCAATCCTACACTCCTTTCCAACGAAAATTCTATATTTACTCTCATATTGTTCCGTCTTAACTTAACACGCTCTGTATATATGTACAACTATAATGATTCTGTTTCTTTTGGCCTGGTTCTTGATTTATATGGTATCATTATTTACACTCATTGTTTAAATTTTTATAACTATTAATAAATCAATAGAAATACTATTTATCCAACAAAGCTTCTCTATATTCCTCACCCGCTAGAAAACATTGTATTGCGATTCAATTACTGCTTTTTTGTCATGTCTTTTCACCATCAAGATTCATTTATTATATTATTAAGTTGATTTTCTAACTTATAATTCTTGAATATAATTAAATTATCCTCTTTTTTAATGCCTATTTATCAGGAAACCCTTTATTCTCCAATATTCTAATTTTAGTTGACATTTGTCTCCATTCACTATTATTAATGTCAAGAAGTGCTTATCAAATATGCTAATTTGGTAAATTTAATGTGCAACTGACTTTTTGCTAAATAGAATCTTCATCGAAAAAAAAGAAAAACCTCTAAATAATAGAAGTTTTTCATTCGTGTATACATTATAACAATTATATGGAATAGTTTACGAATTAGAACGTAGAACTTATAAGTATTTTCCTTATCTAGAAAGCAACATCTAAATATTTTTCTGACTTATTTTAACTTAGCATCAATCTAATATTTATATTTTGTCCATACTTACTCTCCATATAAAAAAATATATAAAAAGTATAAAAATTGAATGGGTAGAGACAATTTTATACTTCCTCTATACATATATTTATTATATAACACTAAAGGGGAAATAGTATAGATATATTTTATATTCACGCTTTATGTGCCCCACTCTATAAAATTAATAAAAAATATATATAATATAATACACAAATTACCTGATTGTCATTTTAATCAGGTAATTTTAAGATGTATATCCTTCTAGAAAGTAAATAATCACATTGATGTGTTTGGAATCACAAATTATTTGTGTTTTAAATATAGGTGAACACGATAAGAATGGAAAAACTATCTTATTACTGCTACCTTTTAAACATTATTACCTATATTAGAGTTTATATACCTTATAAAAAGTTATTACAATATATTAGTTTTTTCCATAAGTCGTAAAATAACTTGAGAGTCTATTTTTAGGATACATCCCAATTTTAAGGCAGACTTACTATAATGATGGAGTTAGACCAAATATCACGCTTAATGCCCTACTATACTGATTAGGGCATTTCTTTGTTTCCTGGATTTTCTAGATTGGATATCAATAGGATGTAATATAGTAATTTTTCTTTAATATAATTAAATTTTATAAGTGATGTAAAGCACTTTATATCAGGTAATTAAGTAAAAAGACTAATTTAAAGTTGGGAAAATTAATTGTAGCAAAATTAGGAGTATTTATTTACTTTGTGAAAACATGTACTTAAACTAACCTGCCATGTTTCTGCCATAAGCTAATTTTCTTTTATTACTGTGGATGGAGTTAGTGCAGCCATTTTATCCTCTATTTTTAGTATTGTTATTATCGCTCTTTCGGTTGAAATAAAAAAAAGAGTTAAACAACCCTTACGCAATACTACGCCTACTTTTGTAACATTAAATGGAGAGTTATAAAAACCCTATAGATTACAAATACCTCACCTAAACCGAGTAATCTGGTCTAATCTCCAGATTGCTCGGTTTAGGTATAAAATTTACTTGTTATATGAACGGCAACTAATAAAAATTTCATGCTTTTAATCTGTAGAAAATTATAAAATAGCTGCATATAATGTATTACCCTTCATTAATCACAAAGTGTAAAAAAACCTTATTCAGCCGAATAAGGTTTTTTTACACTTTGTTTAAACTTTTTAAGCTGAAACGGGTGCACCTACTGAAGGTACACCCCAGCTAATAGTAGAAAGTTTGGAAAGAAAACTGGTCCCCCGACCTTACAGAAACTTTGTGACTTCCACACCACATTAATAAAGTATTCTTTATAAGAAAATAAAGCACGGCTCTTGTCCAAGTAATTAGTATATATTAATAACAAAAAAACTTGGAAGGTAGTCATGCCTTTTTTTAACAAATTAAACATACGTCCATGCCCTTTTTAATAACAAACATCTATTATACAAAGATGTTGATTTATATTTTAATTAAGGGGAAGATCCATTTGAAATTAGACGAAATTAAAGGTCCATATAATGCTATATTTAGCCTGGGTGAGAATTGTATTCCTGCTTTAAAATTAAGAAAATATAACTTAAGACAGATGGCAGGTCCTTTTGATTGGGTAGGAACGCCAAAATTAAAAAATGTAAACGCATTAATAAATACTAACTTTGCTAATTTTTTAAACCTGAGTAATTTAGTCATTCCACAGTACGCATCTACCGAGGATGTCCTGGTTGTGGATTCCGTAAATTACGTATCCTTTAATCACGATTTTAAAACAGATGTTAATACATTAACAGATCTTCCAAGCTTACCACAGGTTCAAGAAAAGTATTTCAACCGTATCAATAGGTTTATGACTATGCTTACTACCTCACAACGTTTATTATTTATTAGAACGAACGCTACCACAACAGATATAATGGAGTTAGAAAATATACTTTCTCGAATGGTAAAAAATGAATTTTCTATCCTTGTTGTCAACCATACCCATGTTAAGGAATTACTAGAAGTAGACTGGAATATCAATAATGTATGTACTATTGAGCTGCCTAATGATGAAATTTGGGAAGGAAATAATAGTTGGTGGGAGTTTATTTTTCAAGGAATAACCCTAGCTTAAATACCCTTTATATATTCTGAAATTTTTTACTAACATGTTTTTCGTTCTTTCTTCCACATACCATTCATATAGCCATAACTCTCTCCAGCTAAGGTGTACTTTAAAGGTACACCTTAACTATTTAGGTAAAAAACCCTTCTAGAAAGAAGGGTAGAAAAGTAAATAATATAAAAGGGGAAGTTACATAAATATTATATGCTAGTTCAAATAATTGGTACGGGCTATTAGTTTTAAGTATCTAAAGGCAAAAAACGAAGACAATCCCTACAATTGTCTTCGTTAAAACCTATCTTATTGGGACAGGTGATATTATGTCTATATATAATATTCATGTTATTTACTTTTGTTACAATACGTTTTTAGCTAGTTGCTTTACAAACACTTATATGAATCTGTAAAAAAATAAATTGGTGTACCCAGGGAAGGTACACCTTTAAGGAAGTTTTTAATGAGTAGGAGGATTATCACCTAATATAAAATATGATTCCTTGTCCATTGTGGAGACGGCGATTGTTCCATTCTTATAAAGTTTCGTAATACTTCTAGTCTGTGAATAAATACACTTAAACTAACCTGCCACTTTAGCGACATAAGAAAGGCACCTTATATTTAAGGAAAGCCCCCGATAGCTTAAGTGTTTTTATTCACAAAGATGTTTTACACAACTCTATTTACAGAGAATGGTACTATATTTTGAATCGATTATTCTAAACTAGAACAAGTTATTAATACCACTACTAAGTATTAAGTTTCTTTTACTATATGTTTATTGTTAATTACCGAGATTATAATTATATTATTCTGTAGAAAGAATACTTTCACAGACAGCGAAATAATCATAATCATCGGTTTTCTTATACTTCTCTAAAATATTCTTTGTTACATCAATAGGTAAGAGTACATTATCCTCCAACTCAGAAATAGATAGTGTTTCAATTACCTCTTGATGAAACTGACTAAGAGTTGGAAAAGTCCCATCTTTCCTATATTCCTTTTCCTTTTTACTTACTAGAATTGGTAGTTCATGATATTTTTTAGGGTCAATATCAAATTTTAAAACAATAAAGTCTATATCATTTTTATCAATATTTTTATTATTTTCTACCATTTCCACTAATAAAGAAGTAACTTTCTCTAGTTTTTGAGTTAATTCAAAGATATCATTATCAAGTCTATCAATTTGTTCAATTTCTTCCTCCATTTTTTTAATACGGTTTTCTAATTCCTCGAATTTATCCATATATCCTCCTGAATAGTATTATTCTAATAATTTCATTTTTATTATAATTCTTTCTTCAACTAAACTGCCATGTTTCTTCCATAAGCTATTTTTTTCATTTATTCAGGAAATCTTCCTTTAATGAGGTCTCGAGTTATCTAATTTAAATCTCATTAATTAATATCAATAAGTTCTCTCAGCTTTTTTTAATAAGAATTGTTCTACCGTTAAAATCTTCTCCGGATAATCTTTATACATTCCTTCTGTTAAATACTTCAAGGCACTGTAGTACTCTTCAGCGCACTCATATAACGGGTTATCTTTTATATCCTTATCTGGTAACATTGTATAGATTAAATATAACCTCTCGACAGTCAAAAAGTAATTTTGCATTAATGCTGTAATTGGATCAGGAATGGACAGAGACCTTACTTCAGTCATAAAAACATGCTCCCCTCAATAACTATTTATTATAACTTTCTACACATCTATATAATTTCCCCGATTGTGTACCTCTACGAGTTGATGATCCCATAATAAACCAAATCTAAATAAAGATTATCTTTCTTTACCTGTTCGATTAAAACTCCTTCTTCTCTCATTCCTAGTTTTTGCATAACTCTTCCTGAGGCTGGATTTGTTTTAAAGTAACGAGCATATACTTTGTGTAAATGTTTTTCATTAAATGCAAACCATAAAATTGCTTCTGCTGCCTCTGTTGCAAATCCATTCCCCCAATATTCTTCGCCGATCCAGTATGCTATTTCACCATTGTTAAACTTTTGATTGTTTGATAGTGCTATAGCTCCATATAACTCACCATTTTCCTTATCAGTTATTGCAAATTCATAAAACAATCCATTCTCAAGCTGGTTTTTAATCCAAGATTTAGCATCATCTACTGAATATGGATAGGGTAAATGAAGTGTATTTTTATAAATATTATAGTTATTACAAAGTTTTGCGACATTTACTGCATCAGATTCTTTAAATAATCTAATTACCCAGCCTTTTTGTAGTAAACATCTTATTGCTTTCATCATATTTCATATTAAGAGTCCCCCAAGACGAAATGCTTTTTACTTCATATAAAGAAAAAAACAATATTTTATTTGAGATTTTTCCTACTTTTATCATAATAACTATACTCCAATATAAAGAAAAAACCTGCTTCAACAAACCTGCTCTGCAAATATATTTCTAAATATCCCTTCTAGAAAAGGTTTATAATAATTGAGGAGGGTTTATTTAAGTTTTAAAATCATTTCATATTGCTTAGATAGAACCATGAGATAAATTCATAATTCTAAACATAAAAAATTCTCTAAAGTGCGTATTAAATAAAGTGAAAATTCACTTTATTTAATACGCACTTTAGAGAAATCGGAAGGGAACAAAAAAGTAATATCAAAGAATCACTTAATTGCTCCATCAGGTAATAATAATTATATAACAGGAAACAAAAAATTAAAATATAGAAAATGGAAACTTTTTCAATTGTTTATTGTATATTTACACAGCATTAAAATACATGTTTTTTCATCATTTATTGAAACAAATTAATATCAATTCTCTTTCGCTTTATTATTTAATTATTCAGAATTTGCAGATATAACAACTCCTGTTTCGGAATCCGTTGTAACAAAAACGGTCATTTTTGTTACAAGAACAGTTTTATGTATAATTTGACGTTAAAATAGCATTCTAGTTGTAACAAAAATATGTAACAAAATTAATATGTAACAATACTATTTTTATGCCTTTTTTGATACAATTAATCTGAAAAGGAAGTGAATTTCATGAAATTTGGTTATATGAGAGTTTCCACTATGGATCAGAATTTAGATCGTCAGGAACAACAATTAGTAGAATTTGGATGCGAGAGAATTTTTTTCGAAAAAGTAACAGGTGCGAAACGAAATCGGCCAGAATTAAATCAATTGTTAGAATATTTACGTTCTGGGGATACAGTTGTAGTTACAGATCTTACTAGGCTATCTCGTTCTACTAAAGACTTAATAGAGATTGCTGAACTAATTGCAAAGAAGGGTGCAAATTTAAAAAGTTTGAAAGAATCCTGGCTTGATACTACAACAGCCCATGGAAAAATGCTCTTTACTGTTTTTGCAGGTATTTCACAGTTTGAGCGTGACTTAACTTCTGAGCGAACAAAAGAAGGAATTCTGGCTGCAAGAAAACGAGGGAAAGTACCAGGGAGGCCGCCTATTGATAATGAAAAAATAAATTTTGCTTTTTATTTAATGGAGCAAGGTATAACACTTTCTGAGGCAGCAGATAAAGCTGGAGTATCCAGAATGACTCTTTACCGCAAAATGAATAAATCCAATAATGATTAAAAATAGGAATAGAGCAACTAGTAATTAGTTGCTTCCATTTCTAAAGGAGTTGTTTATATGAGTGAACTTCCCCCACTAACTTCATTTTCAGAAGAACAAAGACAAAAGGCTATGGATAAATATTGGTTAATTGCTCCTTATCTTAATCAAGAAAAAACACTGAAAGCTATTGCTGAAGAAACTGGCATTACCAAACGAACACTTCATAATTGGATTAACAAGTATAACCATTTAGGACTAAGGGGACTGATTCGTAAAGGTCGTACGGATTCAGGAGATTTTAAAGTTGAGAATAATGTATTGGAAGAGATAAAGAACCTAATATTCAATCATAGAAGGAATTCGGTCTCTTCTATCCATTGAAAAATATGTGAAGTATGTAAAAAGAAAAATTGGAAACAACCTAGTTATTATCAAGTCTATTCCATTTCGAAATCTCTTTCACCTAGTCTTAAGAAGTTAGCCTATGAAGGGAATAAAGAATATAAAAACAAATATGATTTGATATATCGACGTGAAGCAAACTACCCCAATGAAATTTGGCAAGCTGATCACACTCTACTAGATATTATCGTGTTAAATGAAAAAGGAAAACCAGAAAGGCCTTGGTTAACAATTATCTTAGATGATTATAGTCGAGCAATTGCTGGGTACTATTTATCCTTTGAATCCCCCACTGTAATAAACACATCATTAGTTTTACACCAAGCAATATGGAAGAAAGGAAATCGTGATTGGCCAATATGTGGCATCCCAGAAAAATTCTACACAGATCACGGAAGTGATTTTACCTCCAAACATTTAGAACAGGTAGCAATTGATTTGAAAATTAACTTAGTCTTTTCGACTGTAGGTGTTCCTAGAGGACGAGGAAAAATTGAAAGGTTTTTTTTAACGGTAAATCAATTGTTTTTGCAAGATTTACCTGGTTATTTAGGTAATCAAACCACCCAGTCCCTACTCACAATTAAAGAACTTGATGAAAAATTTTCAACCTTCCTTATATATAAGTATCACCATAGGATTCATGGCACAACAAAAAAGGAACCAATACATTCTTGGAATAGTTCAGGATTTCTACCTAATATGCCAGAAAGCTTAGAAACTTTGGATTTATTATTACTAAACGTAGCAAAACCAAGAAAAGTGCATTCTGATGGTATCCATTTTCAAGGCATGAGATATATAGATACAAATTTAGCTGCGTACGTTGGTGAAACTGTGATTATTCGTTACAACCCAAGAGATATTGCAGAAATTAGAGTATTTTATCAGGATAAATACATATGTACTGCCATTTCTCCTGAAATCTCTGATTATACCGTAGATCTTAAAGAAATTGTTTCTGCCCGAAATAAAGTAAGAAAAACTTTAAAGAAACAACTAGAACCTAGAAAATCTGTCATAGAAGAAGTTAGAGATTCCAAACAAGAAGAATATACAATCCGTCCAGATAGACCTGATAAAAAGAAGTCAAAACTAAAGAGGTATCTAAATGAATAAGGAGCAAAAATTTATTGAAACAAAAGAATATAAACGTTTTGCAGAATTTTGCGATGCTTGTATCAAATATAAATATATAGGTATTTGTTATGGGGTTCCAGGTGTCGGAAAAACCTTATCTTCAAGGTATTATACAAATTGGGATACTATAGAGAAGCAAATAGCTTATAAAAAAGCAGATGAAATTCCTTTAAAAACGGATGGAGCAATTCTTGAGGCCAACACTATTTTTTATACAGCTCCAGCAGTACGAGCTACTAAAATGACTGACAATATCAATACTTTAGGATTTAGAATAAATATGTCAAAGGCGATGTATAAACTACATACTACGGGCGAAGAAGAATATTATTCAGATTCCTATAAAGATATAGATTTAATCATTGTCGATGAAATTGACCGATTAAAACTGCAAAGTTTAGAACAACTTAGGGATATTTATGATCAAAACAACGTAGCAATGATATTAATTGGAATGCCAGGGATTGAAAAACGATTAGCTCGTTATCCTCAACTATACTCTAGAATTGGTTTTGCTCATGAGTTTGACAAACTAAGTAAAGATGAAGCTCATCATATACTTGAGTATAAATGGGAAGAGCTTGGACTTTCTATAAAACTTGAAGATTTTTCTGATTATGAAGCCATAAGCAACATCATAAAGATAACAGGAGGGAACTTTAGGCTTATACAAAGACTATTTACACAGATAGAGAGAATTCTTGAAATTAATAAACTTACTACTATAACTACAGATGTTGTTGAAGCCGCAAGAGATAGTTTAGTTATTGGAATTAAATAATAGTAAAAAAGCTATCTTTTATTATGGATAGCTTTTTGTATTAATGAAAAATAACTATTAAAATAAGTGAAAAATAAAACCAAAATTTACACAAGCTAGAAAATGTTCAATCAGGGTTGTTCAAAATGTTTTTTGTGAATTCGCTAGTTTGGATGAAAGAAGTTTAATATATTTAATGATTCAGAATACCGAACGGAGAATTCAGTACAAAACAGGTTAGCTATTATATAATAAGGAATTATCTGTAATGAATCATAATATTTTTTGGAGGAATACCCATTTGAGAAAAAGTGAACGAATAGTCGCTGAAAATCCGCAAGAGATGGTTTGGCTTAGATTCAATCGATTAAAAAGTTTAAGAATGTGTGAATCCTTAATGAGGGAAAAAAATCTCAACTTATCAGAGAAACAAAAGTTGGAAGATGATTTAATTAAAAAAAAATCTGTCGGACTTTCTTCTGCGATTGAAAGTGCATTAGGTTTTTGGAACTCAAGTTCTGAAAGTCTAAATGCAAAAGTATTATCTCGATACTATGCTTTGCTTCAATTGACTATTGCTGAGCAAGTTAGCTCTGTAAAAAATAAAGACGATTTGGAAAAAATTCAAAGACATACAGAATTTGGCCATGGTTTAGGTATTATTAGAAACTTAAAAGATAGTTTCCCAAAAAACTTTTTTGTTTTTATATTAAGATCAGGACATTTCTATTCTTTTTCAAAATCATTAGACTTAAATATTAAAGATATTAGCTTTGAACGAAGACCAAGGGACTACAATTCGATAGAAAATAAAGAAAACCTTATTTCACTATTAGATCTTTTTAGATGTGTGCCTGAATTACAACCAGTGATCAATGACTACTTAAACGAATTACCCTTATCCTTTCAAATATCCTACAATAATTCTAAAAAAAGGATAGAAGCTAGAAATAAAGCTGTGCTAGAAGATGCTACTAGTAAAGAAAATCAATCTGTACCTAAAGAAAAAACAACTTATATTTCACTCATCCCTGAATCTGAAGAAATAACCCTAGAATATCTGAATGGATTAAACCTTCCGATAAAGAATATTGAAGAAGATAGGGATTTAGGTGATGAGAGAATTTTTGTTGGAGAATTTACTCACTCTGCGGAAGGATACTGGCAACGATATTTGGATACATATAAATCGACACATTCAGGAACTTCAATCATAGTACCAATTTTAAATAAGATAAGTGATCCAATATTAATCCATCTAATGATTCTATATAGTCTTAGTATAATAGTAAGGTATCTTCCAGATATTTGGTATGAAATTTCTTCAGGAGAGCTTGATCACATAGGTTCCTTAATTGAGTATTACTTATCAATTGTAGACAAAGTTATACCGTTAGAAATGCTAATACGTATAACCGAAAGAGACATAAACATTTCAATGCCAGGGAGTCTGTTTGGTCCAGTTTAAAGAGAGATAATATATATATATTGAAGGAAGGTGTTTAATGCCTTTCTTCAATAAGATTACTCCCTCTAAGTTCCATCCCCCCTATAGAGAACATTTTATTATTTATAAAGGATTGGTTATAAATGATCTTTGGATATGCAAGGGTTAGTTCTATAGAACAAAACTTAGACCGACAAATAAAAGAGCTGCAAGAGTATGGGTGCGAACGGATTTACTCTGAAAAGGCTTCTGGTAAGGATTTTAGTAGACCTGTTTTTCAAGAAATGCGTTCAAAAATGCGTTTTGGGGATGTGCTAGTTGTACATGATTTAACTAGGTTTGGTAGGAATAAAAAAGAGATAATGAATGAGTGGAAAAAATTAATTGATGATGAAATAGATATTGTTGTTCTAAATATGCCTATTTTAGATACAAGAAAATATAAGGAATTAGAAGGAATTGGACAATTAGTCTCTGATATTGTTTTATCCTTATTATCCTGGATGGCTGAAGAAGATCGTCGTAGAATCCGAACAGCTCAAAGAGAAGGTATTGAGATTGCAAAAGCTAAGGGTATTTATACAGGAGGCAAAAGAAAATATCATAAAGATGCAAAGGGAAAAGATAAGATCATTTATGATGAGATAGTCCGCTTAATTCAAGCAGGTGAAAGTGTTCAAAACATACATAAAAATGTAGGTGTGGCAAGGAATACAATTTATACGATAAAAAAGGAATTAAATTGAGGATTGCTCTAATGCAGTCCTTTTTTTATTTTTGGTATTTTTAATAAATCCCTTATTACTTAGGGATTATTATTAATTACTTATAGCATTGAATGCGTAGAATTTCATCAAAAATAATTAAAACGAACCTAAATTAGTTAGGTTCATTTATTTGTTATTTCAAAAGGATTTCTGGCCTATACTGACATTTACTTATTTATTGAGGTTAATCATATTAAGTTATTACTTTGAACAAATTTATAAAAGATATCGTCTATTTTAAAATCAAGATCATTTAACTGATCTACCTTATCAAAAGAATCTTCGAAACTACTAGTTTCAAGCTCAGCTCTTAATTGTTCTCTCTTTATATATAACTTATCAGTAATATCCGTTATTTCTTTTGGGAATGTTGATCTTGGATATAAATTAGTTACATTGGCTTTGATTTTAGAAATACCAAGTTCGTTTGTTAGCACTGAACGATGATTTCCACCACCAGAACCTACAAAATAAGTTCCCTCTGGAGTCTTATATAAATATAAACTCCTAGGATCAAGATCTTCCCAATCCTCAATTCCCTTGACCTTTTCCTTTAATTTTTCCATTTTATAATCATCTTTAATTGTTTCATAATCTAGAGAAAGAGCTATTATTTTTGATGGATCAATTTCCTGTATTCCCACTTCAATTGCTTGAAAGTTTCCATCAGTATATTTCGATAAAATATCATCAGCATCAAGCCACATTTTCTTCATATTATCACCCCTAATAAAATTCGTATATTAAATTAACTAACTTTCCCCAAAAAGCATGGTGAACTCTCACTAAAAAAGACGATTTATTATTTAACCTCTCTTTTTTTTAAAGATACGGATAAGCAACCTAATAAGAAAGAGCATAACAGCAACTTTAATCAACCATAGCATGGGACCAAAATTATCATCTACCGCATTACTTACTACATTACCAACTACATAATTATATATAAACAAAAAGGATATTAATATGATTGAGTACTTGATAAATTTGAAGGCCATTTTCTTTATCATAAATCCTTTCCTTTCTTACAAACGGTAACGGTCGTTAATAAGTTTGTAACTTTATAAGCAAAAATACCTAATGACAGGATTATTATCTCATAAAATGAGTCTTACTTGTTTTTTTAGCCAATATATTTCACCCTCGTTCAGGGTCAATAAAACAAAAACTACTTCTCAATTTTTAAAGAAAGAGATGTTTTCACATCTCTTTTTTTAAAATAACTTATAGTACCAGGTTATTATCCTTTTTAATTTGAGCAATCACAGTCTCTTTTAGTTTAATTAATGACTGGACTTGTAAATTTTTCTCCTTAATAAGACCATCAATATTTCTTTGTATATTTTCTTGTTCTGCTACTTTTGATTCCTCTATATTGCTTTGTTTAGTTTTAAGTTGTTTTGCTGTTAAAGAACCTTTTTTATATTGAAAATTAAGCTCTTTTGTTTTTCTGGCTGCTTCTAATTCAGCTACTTTCCTCTTTGATTTGTATTCAGCTATAAGGCTTTCAAACTTTAGTTCAATAGCCTCCACTTTATAAGAATTAACCGCCTTCTCTATTAGCTCAATATTATATTTTATCTCCTCTTTACCAGAGTTACCTGAAATTCTTTTTATTTCTGTAGACCTCATAGAAGTAATATTATACGATTCTGCTTTGGCAATTTTATTAATTTCATCCACTCTATACTTTTCTAAAGTATTCACCTTTTTCTCGTATCTTTGTTTTATCTTTTTAGTTTCTGCATCTAAGCTACTCAACGTTTTACTATATGTTTGCTTAGCTTTAGTTTCGTTTGTTTTTTTATCTTTTTTGTACTTAACTAAAGCATCATAGGTTAATTGACTTATCTGAAGCAATTCACTCTTTTTAGCTTCTTCTTGTTCAGCAAGCTCTGAATTGACACTTGTTTCTTTTCTGACTTTTGTCCCCTCATAAAATTCATACATACCTCTTTCTAGATAGTCTAAAATTTGGTTTTCCTTTGTCGGTATTGGATATTTTAATATCGAAACAGAAGACGCAGCCATTGCTTTTGATTCCAAATTAACTGGACCAATTAATCCTCCTATAGCTAAAGCTCCTGTTAAAGTTAAACTCGAAATAATTTTCATTATTGTTTTCATTAGTAATTCCTCCAAATGTTATTATTAGTTATTACCTTTTTGTTTCATGAACTCTTCATAATTATCTTCAGGCAACACCTCACCTAATAAAACAAGTAAGGGATACATGAGTATCTCTTACTTGTTAGCAAACTCGATCCAGTTTTTTTCTAAGTTAAATACAACATCAGCTTTGTAGGACTTTCCTTGCTTTGATTTTAAATTCACCTTTACTGTTTTTCCTGCAAAAAACTTTCCTGCTTCCGTCTTTGTAATTGTCTTTTTTCCTAGTTTCTCTAATCCATTTTTCCAAATCGTTGCTTTACATCCTTCTTTAAAACCAGAACAAGAGTAAGCTTTGCTATTTTCATAAATCGGCTTTTTACATTTTGGACATAAAGCTACTACTTCTTTTGCTGGAGTTGCTTCAGCTGAAAGTGATTTAACATTTCCTCTAATCTCCTCAGCAGTTTTCTGTAGTAATCCCTCTAATTCTTCATAAAAAGTATCCTCATCCAGCTCTCCTTGCTCCACTTGAGATAGCATTGATTCAAAGTAAGCAGTCAATTTAACGCTATATAAGGAAAAATCTTCAGGCATCATTTCAATAAGCTCTCTTCCCAAAGTGGTTGAAATGATTTGATTCTTCTTTTTCTCAATAAAACCACGTTCTACTAGTTTTTCAATGATGGAGTCCCTTGTTGCAGTTGTTCCTATCCCTTCAACAGTTTTCATCATGTTTTTATCTGATACTTCATCCAAAAATTTAGCAGCATGTTTCATATCATGTAATAAAGTTCCTTCTGTATATCTTTTTGGTGGCTGTGTTTCTTTTTGAATTAAAGAGTAATCACCTATATCATTTAAACTACTTTTACTTAATGTACCTTTCTGAAGAACTTCTCCATAAAGTTCTCTCCAACCGAGTTCCACTAATACCGTTTCTTTTGCTCTAAACGTATATTCTTGATCCATAAATACTGCTGTAGTTTCTTCTTTTAATGCATATGGGTAAAAAGCAGCCAAAAACCGTGTTGAAATCACATCGTATAAGATTGCTTCGTCCCCTGAAAGATTATTAGCTACTTTAGAAGTGATGATAATTGCCTCATGATCCGTTACCTTGGAAGGATTAACAAATGAGGATTCAATTTTATAACCATTGTTAATTACTTTACTTACCCACTCGTTACCAGAATGCTTTTCTAACAGGGCAGGAAGCTCAGAATCATTTGCAATATATTGAGAGCTTGTACGTGGATAAGTAACAAATTTCTTCTCATATAAAGCCTGTGTCGTGCTTAACGTATGAGTTGCGCTCCATTTATGTTTTTCATTCATGAATTTTTGAAGTTCAGTTAAATCAAATAGCTTTTCGGGTTTTTCCTTCTTATTTTTTGTATTGATTTCAAATGCTGTTCTGTTCCCAAGAGAATCTAATATAGATTGAGCATCTGCCTTAGTTAACTGAGTATCTTTATCTAATAAAAGCTCGTATTTGGCCCCATTTTTATCAGTGGCTACAATAGAGTAATGTACCACTTTAGAAAATTTTTCAATGACTTTATCACGATTAACAATCATTGCAAGCGTAGGAGTTTGTACACGACCAAGAGATAATACTTTACTGCTTTTACTTAACTTAGTTACCAGCATTGTACTATTCATACCAACTAATAAATCTGACTCTTCTCTTAACTTTCCAGCTACTGCTAAACCCTCATAAAGAGAACCATCTTTTGCATTATTAAATGCTTTAGTTAATCCTTCCTTGGTCATATCTTGAATCCAAAGACGTTTTAAAGGCTTCTTTACCCCACTTAACTTATAAATCTTACGGAAGATGTGTTCCCCTTCTCTTGCAGCGTCTGTAGCAATATAAATGAGATCAGATTGTCTCATCAGACTTGTGACAGTCTTAAATTGTTTCTTTACTCCTGGATTTTCAATAACAGTTAAAGGAATATCTTTAATGAAAAAAGGCAATTTACTAACATTCCCTTTCCAACCCCAATCCTCATTAATAGATTCAGGTCTAACACAACTTACAAGATGGCCAAAAGCAAATGTATAAACCTTCCCATCATTGCCGATATAATAACCTTCTCCTTCTTTATATCCTCCAGATAATGCTGTTGCTAGATCCCTTGCTACACTTGGTTTTTCACAAACAAAAAGTTGACTCATTTATTTTTTCCTCCAATTATTTTTTAAATGAAAAAAGCATCCTGTTAGGATGCTTAAAATTTATTTCAAATCTCTATCTCTTCAGATACGTTTTTTTTTATTGGTGATTGCACTCTTGCTTTGAGTTCATTATTCCAATCCCATTTAGATTGACCTTTCGGTAAATCAGGAATATCGGAATTAATAATAATTTTTTTCCCGTCTTTACGATGAAAATCATAGCTTTTTACCTTATCAATAAATTCTCTGCCAGCATTATCATTGTCTACACATAACGTAATGGATTCTAAGTTTTTTCCTGCCTTTTCTAGATCCTTCACCGCATTCTTAACTGTTTGAACAAAAGTTTCGAATTTTAACCCATCCATACTTTTTAGTTGGCAATTACTCAGTGTAGATCTATTTAAAGTAAGGTAGCTTAAAGAGTCAATTGGAGCCTCAAAAAAATATAAATTCTCTGGATATCCTCTTGTTATGGAAAATCCGTCATTAGTAGCTTCCTTAGTTGTTGGCAGTACTTTTTTAAAATAGGCACGGTCAGCATGTATTCTCTTTTCAACAGGAATTTCCCGTGTTCCTTGAAGATTTGCTCCTATTAGCTCTCCTTTGTCTTTCCACTTGAATACAACATTTTTATAGGAGTCCTCTTTAATAAAATCCATATCAACCAACATATCCACTAAATCAGCATCTATTTTACGTTCATCTACCAAGTATTTAATTACATTGTCGGTGGTAGCGCTCTCATCTACATCATATTGAAACTTATCTGGATAGGTAGGTTCTGGTGCCTTAAAAGCTATAAATTCTTTATCACCCAAGTCACTATTTATCTTCTTTACCGCAGTTTGAAAAGTAAGATTATGTACATTCATTAAATAGGTTACGGCATTGCCTGAAACGTTCTTACTGTTCCAACTGAAGTAATTTCTCTTTATATTAACAACTAAACTATCATGTTGTTCGTGTCGATAAAATTGATTTCCTTCCCTTTTTAATGGCTCACCAATTGATAATAAATATTCCAAAATATCAACGTTATTAGCTCTTTCCTTTTCCTCCTGAGTAACAAAATCTTTTACTTCTTGACTCAACAAAACCCCTCCCTATTTAAATTTTTTGTTTTATATAAAAAGAAGCTAGAGAATGTTCTAGCTTCTTTTAAAAGATGATATTAGATTATCAACATAGTTTTCTATATCCTTAAGTATTGGAAATGTATCACCCAGGTGAAATATATAAATAATCGCAGCTAAAACTACTAAAAAAGCAGCTGTTTTCAAAAGAAATCCAACAAGGCCAAATTGTTTTTTAATCGGACTCTTTTTCATTGCTGCTACATACCTTTTTTCTATTCTGTTTTGTTTATTCATTTCTTTTTCTTTTAGTTTAACCGCCTTTTGAATTTCCTTTTCTTGTTGATCTCGATCTTTTTTCAATTCTTCCATAAACTTAATTTTTTCAAGTGCAATTTTTTCTTCTATCTCCAATTTCTTAGTAGTGGCCTTCTTCTTAGCTTCCTTTGCATCTAATTGTTTCACACGATATGCCTTAAATATCGTATATCCCTTTTTAGAATTACTAATGGTAGACCTAACACTAAATTTTATAAATTGAATTAAAAGTCTCTTTGCTTCCTCAAAATCGAGTTCCTGAAGACGTTCTTTTAAGGTTAATTTTGGTACTACAATGCTAGGAGATGGTAAAACTTCATTTGCTACAGCTATTTCTGGGTCCGAACTAGTGAAGCTTAATAACTCCTTTTGATGCTCTAAATCATCTTTATCTTTTTCAGCTTTTAAAACATTTGCTTTTCTTGTAGATTCGAGCTTCTTTTCTTCTAATGCTTGTAGTTCTTTTTTTCTTTCAAGTTCCTGTTTTTCGAATTCAACTTCTGTATTTGCTAAATCAATTTCTGCCTTTTTTGCATCTTCTTCCACTTGTTTTAATCGCTTTTCATGATCTTCTTTCTTCTTTCGATCAAGCTCTTTTTTTTCTTCCATCCTTTGGTGCGCTTTTATTTTCTCTTCTTCCAACAATCGTACTGCTTCAATGCGTTGAGATTCTTTGACAGCATCTTCTTTTTCTTTTAATGCAATAGACTTCTCCAAAGCTTCTTTTTCGTCCTGGATCTCTTTCATCTTTTTTTGATGTTCTAGCTCTCTTTGCTGACGTTCCTTTTCATCCTTTTTTAATTGTTGTTGAATATTATTCTTTTCAGCTCGCAGTTGTTCTAATTTAGCTTTCTCTTCCACATTATTATTAAAGGAAAACTCATTTTCCGTCTCAATAATTTCCCGATTTTCCACCTTAATTGCATATTCAGTTACTGTTTTAGGAGTATTTGAATTTTGTCTAATAATCTCATAAAGACTTGAAATATCTTTATCTATTGAAATCGTGGAGTTAAAAATACTCTCACCAGATTGAGCCTCTATAATCTTATAGCCCACCTTCATACTCAACCCTGTTTGTTTATATCTTGATACAGATTCTATTAGCATTTCATTTGCTTTAGCAAATGTCTGTGGGGAATCAAATTCAAATCTCCCTTTTTCAGCATTCAATTTCTTTTTATATATAATTAGATACATAAAAGTTCCTCCTTACTTTAATAATTTCGTAAGTAACATTCGGGAACCCATTGAACCAATGCTTCCTGCTCCTCTACCAAGAGAACGAGCACCAGCTTGAGCACTACCCGAACCATACCACATATTTTTAAGTACGGATGGTGACTTTATAATTAATGCTCCTGCTCCAATTGCTAAAAAGATATTTCCACCCGTAAAAAGAATATTTATTATTAAAGTGACTAGGAATAATTTAACTAATAGCGATACTACAATAGATAACAATTCTCTCCACCAAACCTGGAAGTAATTATTATCATCTGCCAGCATAGAAAGGGCGACAGGCGCAATAAGAATTTGCATAACGATATAGTCTGCATAAAAAACACAAACAGAATATAAAAACATTATAAACACAACTAAAAAGAATATTAATGCTACTGATAATACAAATCCCCCAAAACCAAGTACACTTCCAGTAAGAGCTGCCGACATTAAAGTATATCCCGCCTTCCCATCAAAATCCGTTCCAGCTGCAGCAAAATAGTTAGCAATAGGAAGAGCGATCTGCATAAATAAAATTTTAATGAACCATGGTAGCACTAGCATAGCTCCTGCACTTTTGAATAACCTTAAAATGATTTCATCCAAGGGATACTGCTGTGTTCCATTTTGAGTATTAATGATATACTCTATGATTTTATATAAGGCAATGATTACGGCAAAAATACCAGTAAACCACGCAAAAAAGGACATCGTATCATCTACAAAATTTGACTTAGGTAAATCAAAAACTATTTTATTCATCATGGATAAAATCCAGTTCATGAATTCTTCTACCCATGAATTAATAGTATCTTCTAAAAGTCCTTTTAATTTATCGCCAACCCAATCAAACATTTAAGTACACCTCAATTTTTTTGTTCTTGTTCTATTGCATCCAAAACATTCAATGAGTTTTCAAACATATCATTAAAATTTTCTCGTGCATGATCTAGAACCTGATCTTGCTCCATATCAGCTAAATATTGTTCTTCCATTTCTTGTTCGTCTTCATAGTCAAACTCTTCTAAGACATCCATCCGAGTCTCAAATACAGTAACTTCATTTTCGTATAATTCTTGAGCAGCTTTGCTAATTTTCCTTTTATAATCCATCTGAGACACTTCATATTTTTCAACTAGTCCTGGATACAATTTAAATTGAATAGATTTTTTAGCTTTAATTGGATGTTTTCCAGTTATTATTACAAGACTTTCTTTCTCTGACATTGTCCGAATTTCATCAGGGTTCATGAGTAGCCTTTGAGAGTAATTAAAGTTGGCACTATTTGATGTACTTCCTGATTTTCCTCTTGATACTGAATGCCCTCCTGTCTCTACTTTCACAGTAGCTTTTCCTAATTCTTCACTAAAATATCCAGCAGTAGTATTATTAACATTGCCGAGGCATATTTTAATAGCACAGTTACCTAATATTGATTCCGCTTTGTCTTTACCGTACTTATCCATCATTTGAGTATGATTTTGAAGGATTGTACAGCAAGCAATTCGATAACCACGACAGGTTGCCAAAAATTCCTCATAGTTATTGAATTTTCCTAAGTTAGGAAACTCATCTAATAGAAAAACCGTAGGCATTGGCAATCTGGCTTTATTCTTATCTCCAAGTAAGTAAAGTTCTTGGAACATTTGAGTAAAGAAAAGATTTATAAGTCCTTCCCAAGTAGAATCCATTGTTGGTATTAACACATAAAGCGCCACTTTTTTTGTCCCTATATCCTCAAAGAAAAAATCATTTCCACTTGTAAATGCAGCAACCTCATCATCTACATAATCACCAATTGTTGTTAGCAAGCTTATGATAATACTTGCTCTCGTTTTTTCTTGAGATTTCTTAAAACCTAACTCATAACTTCTTCTTGCTGGATGTCGTTTATCTAACTCCATAAACTTCTCATCTAGTTCACTTTCTCCATCTTCATTCGCCTCAGGATCAAACTCTTGAAGAAAATCTAAAATCCCATCCATATTCCTTTTATCTGGATGAAACTCCGATTTTGCATATAGAATTAAAGCTTTTAACAAGCCTAATTGAGCATTAAACCAAATATCTTTTCTTTTAGGATCATTCTTGGCACTTACAATCGTATTAGCAACCGTTGTTGCATCAAGGTCCTTTCTTACATATCCAAAGGGATTATAATGGTCAGATATCCCCATATTTTTAAAGTTTACAACCCGAACCTCATACCCCTGAGCTTCCTTAATTTTTGCGGTCTTTTCATAAACCTCCCCTTTCGGATCAGTAACAACAATACTGCAGTCCGTTATATTAATCATGTTGGTTAATACAAAAGATTGTGTTTTAAATGAACCTGGACCGCCTACTACATAGTAGTTCCTGTTAGCTAATTTGCTTGTCTCATGTTGAATTAAAGCTTTTCCATCTTTAATTCCCATTACTATTCCACTTGCATTTGTTTTTTCAGTAGTTGCCATTATTTCACCTCATTATCCTTAGCCTTCAGTGTCTTTTTAAGTTCGTCATACATACTTTTACTTGGCAAAATAGTAATTTGATCAGGAACTTTGAAAATTTCTGTATTTCTGGCCCATCTAGAAGAACCTTGAACCCCATATTTATCCCCAACGTTTTCATAGTCTTTATGACGGGTCTTAAATAGTATATAGATGAATAAAACAAACGCAGCCGCAGTTGAGACATACAACATTGGATTCTTTTCTTCATGCATTTCATTAATATTTTCAAATGGGTGAACCAGAATATTTATAGAATAATCTCCTAATACCTCTGTACTAAATTCTTTTTTATGCTCCGCAATAAAAGGAAAAAAACCTGCAATGAACAAAGAAAAGTAAAATAAAAAGATAAAAAGTAAGGTGAAAATTATCATCTTTAATTTCATAATGTTACCTCAACTTTCTGACATAGAAGCAAACGTGCCTAATACTTCTAGAGAGATGATTTTTTGTTTTCCTTCGTCTTCAGCAACGGTTACTTCAAATATTTGTGTAGTTTCTGGACTATCGACACCATCAATCGTATAAACGGTATCCAATACTACCAATCCAGTCAGTTCTTTGTTTTTAGCTGACATATATAACTTCATATTGCTAATATTATTTTCAAATTTTATGTTTGGGGTATCAGGTACACCAGCAGACATCAATTGTCCATAGACATCCTCATTCACATAGGCTTTTATCTTTTCAAATTTCTCCTTATATGTACCTGTAGAGTAGTTATATTGAGTATTAAAGAAGCTTTCTACCGTTTTCTTTGCTTCCTCATTTCCTGCTAATTGTTGATCTGTTATTGCTCCTTCAGCCTTATCTAAACCATTTTCTAGATCTTTTACTTGAGCTTTTAAATCTTTATTTACTTTTTCGACTTTTTGATTTTCTTTACTCTCACTACTAACGTTGAAGCCTAATGCTATATTGCTAAAAATAGAAACGACCAGCATTATAACTAGTGCGACTAAAATTTTTGTATTCATTCCTGTTCCTCCTATTTAACAACTCGACCGAAACCAGCCAAATGTTGTTTCCAGTAGCCTTGATTCCAATTCGAATACCCAATACCACCATTGTTAGCGTCGTACATTCTTTTCTCATCCACGTAAATGCCTACATGCGTAATAGAGCTAGCTGGACGACTAGGATTCGTCCCCTTGAAGAATACTAGATCCCCAGGTTGTGGTTCTGCTACTGGTATAGAATGGGCTTCCTGTTCTGCTGCAGTTCTCGGCAAATCATATCCAAGTAATTTAAACGCATATTGCACTAACCCACTACAATCAAAACCAATCTTTGGACTTGATCCACCCCAGGTATAAGACCAGCCATCGTATTTTTGTACTTCTGTCATTAAATCTTGATAGGCCTCCGCACCTAAAGCTGAAGCATCTACATTGCCAATATCACCTGTTCCAGATCCTGGAGCAGAAAGATATTGCTGAACAAGCATGACATAGTACATGTTTCCGTATGCATAGCGAACGTTCCCGTTAAAATCGGCCACTGGATTGCTGTACTTAACTGTCTTACCTCCTGCTTGTTTGCTAGAAAAGGCACTAGCTAGTTCAAAGGAATATTGCTTCCCATTTTTACCCACATAACTATTAAACCCAGAACCAAAGTTGTAACTTTGCACAGGAGTCCAAAAATCTAAGTCACTTTTCCGAGCGCTTTTTACTGCACTTGCCAAATGAGAAACTCCAGCATCAATAGAAACCATTGGATCAGTGATTGAATTAGGAGGAAGTCCAAGTGATTCTGAACTCTGCATAATATCTAATCCTTCTCCACCTGTTTCCACCATCATGATGGCTAAAATAACATCGACATACTCTGGTATTCCGTACTCTTCTGCATATTCAGCTACTACAGGTTTCCATGCTAAAACAGATTCATTTACTTTGGCAGTTCCAGAATTCCCTTGATCGCCCCCAACTAGCAACATGACACCAATAACCATAACCATAAAAAAAGCTAGTACGATAAGTACTAGCTTCTTCCAATGTTTCTTTGCTTGTTGGGCTGCAGTTAAGGCGATTTTAACTGTTACAGCATCCATTAATCATCCATCCCTAATTCTTCATCTACCTTAATAAGCTGCTTCTGTAAATCAACTAGATTATCCTCTGACTCCTTCAATTCTTTTTCCCTTTTTGCCTTTTCTTCTTCAGTTTCTGCAAAGTTATCATCCTGATTTAAAAATGAAATTTGTTCATTTAGACTACTAACCTCAATTTCTAACTTTGATTTCTTTATTAATTGATCTACCTGTTTTTCCTCCGATTTAGTCAACTGGAAGCTTTCGGAATTTTTCATTCTTTCCAATGTTTCTTTTGAAGAAATAAAGTCTTCATGCTCTATAAAAGCTAGAGCCAATCTTTGAAGAGTTTCCTTATCTTCAATAAGTGGTGCTTTTGATGCCAAATCATCAGCATTAAATTCAACAATTTCTTTTTCTATATTTAAATATGCTGATTTTGATTTCAAATCTAATAGTTTCTCTTTTTGTTCTATTTTGTATAAGTAAGAAACAACATATTTTTCAATATTTTTATCGTAGGCAATAGCGTCATCAAATTTCCCAGCTTCTACAAGCATTGTTGCGATATCTTCAGGATTGTCCCCTTTTTTCTTCATTAGTTCTTTTGCCTTTTTGGTATCTCCGCTTGATACAGCAAAAGTTAACTCGTTATCTAGTTTCATTGCAGCTATATCATTCCTATAATCAGCTGCAACAGATTTCTCCACCTGTTTCACAGAACCAGCAAATAATAGACCTAACACGATTACACCTAAGCCCCATAGATAAAACTTTCGTTTCTTCCCCTTTTTTTTGCTGATAGCTTGGAATTGAACCTTTTCGTAAAATCTTGATTGTTCTTTTTCTAGTTCGTTATCTACTAAGGTCTTAAGTTCCGAAAAAGATGTAACAGCATTAACCGTAAACATAAACTCGTTATTTTCTTTTCTTAACAAATTATCTTTATTAACTAAAAACCTTTTATAGGAAAATTTATCACTAAAGAACCCTAAGACAAACAACTTATATTGTTCCAATGTACTTAAATCTTTATGGTATGGCAGATATCCATTTGAACGATACAGCACCTTTATATCCTTAAAGCTTTTGAAAAAGACATTAGTTAAATCTAAATATGTCATACCATCTGCTTCTAATAAGGGATCTGTATCCAAAAGATTTTTTATTAATTGCAGTTTAATTACTGGAACATACTTTTTAGCATTCTCCAACGATTGATAAACATTAGGTATATTGTAAATCAAATAGATTTTATTATTTTGTCGACTAATACTTTCTACATCAAAAAAACCTGGTAGCGATTGCTCCAAGTCTTCTATTTCATCAAGGCTAGAAACCTTCGTAAACTTTTCGTCAATTTCTATCTTATATTCACTCTTATTGACGTAAAGAGTAAGGTTATCCATCATCGTTATTTTTTTCATTTAGAACCCCTCAACTCTATTCAACTCATTTGTTAGTTGACTAATTTCATTTTGAGAAAGTAATACTTTATCAGACCAGTCGGGTATTTCCTTTGCACTACGTCCTGTTTTTTCTTCGTATTTAGCTGGATTTAATAACCGCAATTCTTCCTCCGTCAAAACAACTTTTAATAAAGCTCGTTGGGAACCATATATAATTAGCGCTTCCCCTTGTTTTTTGGCTTGTAGAAAATGAATTTCTTTATCGGATAATGGAATTTTTAAACGGTTGATTATTTGTTGAACTTCCCGTGGCTCAAAACCAAACATTACTTTTGTATAGCTATTACCTACAATAGCCTCACCAATTCCCCCAGGCGCATCGAGGAGGTCCTGAATTTGTTGAGTGGTGACAGTTGCACCAGCATTATATTTTCTAAATCGTTTATATGCTTGAAAAAAGAAGTCTGCACTTTCTGGATTTTTCAATAAGAAATGAAACTCATCGCAATATAGCTCATCCGATTGAGAAATATCACTTGTGAAAAGCTCCCATAAATAACTAAATGTATTTAAATATGCAGCAGCCTGTAATTCTTTTTCTGTTTGTAATGGTTTAAGATTAAAGGAAATAATTTTTGCGCTCATGTCTACATTGGTATATCCATTAAAAAGTGTACTAGAACCATAGACCATGTCTTCTAAAATAAAACAATAACGTTCTATTAATTCAAATTTTTTCATATCCGTTTCTTTTAATGCCAATAAGGCATTTAAAAGATTTTCTAAAATTGGCCAATCTTCATTACTCATTTGGTCTAAGTCTTTTTTCTCTCTAAATTCCTCATAAAGATCCATTGATATATTGGATATAATGGACAATTGAACCTGGTCCATATCTGCCATGTTTACCTTATGAAAACCCTTTAAGCGATTAACTTTTTGCCTTATTAAATTATCAACTTCTTTATCAGTTAGTTGACGGCTTCTAATCACATTATCATCATCTGAGTCTAATGCTTGGGAAAGAATTTCAAAGGGATTCATACGAGTAGGGCTGGCACTTGATAAATCAATAACAGTCCCATCATAAGCAATGACATCTTTTGAATATTCATCTTCTGGATCAATAATGTAGATATTATCCTTTCCTTCCGCAATTTTTCTGAGTACATTACTTTTTTGATAAGTCGATTTCCCCCCGCCCGAAGTACCCAAGACAATTTTGTTTCGATTCAATGTTCTGCCTCGATCTTTATAATCTATTGCAATCCAGGAGTTTGTTTCTTTATTTATTCCTTCAATAGTTGCTCTTGGAGTTAAATCGCAAATTTCGTTATCGTCAAAGGGGAAGAAAGAGCTAGCACTAACAGTATTAGTCATAGCATATGTGTACTCTTGCAAATTATTTATACCTAATGGAAAAGAAGAAAAGTAAGCATCATCAATCCTCCTATAGGGTGTAATTGCTTTTAAATTAATTTTAATCAATACTCTATTCAAACTCTCTTCAAGAGAACGCAGTTCTGACTCTGATTGCGCCTGTAATAGTATATAGGTGTAAAGATATATAAAAGCACTCTTTTCATCTAGAGATTGTTCCAACTGCTTTTTGGCCGTATTTAATTCTCTTTTTATTTGTTCTCTTCTTTGGTAATCTAATGTCTTTAATAGTTCTGCTTCCTTGTTTTTTATTGTCTCATTATAATGTCTATTCAACACTTCACCGTTTGCTGGTTCAAGATGCTGAGAAATCGTAATATTGCCTTTCAATCGTTTTAATGGTGATAACCAGTTCCCTGTTGGTTCAGATGGATAACTAAGTATTACATATGGTTTTATATAGTTTCCACTAGCTGCAATATATTCTCGATTCAATTCAAATACAAAGGGATATCTACTTTCAATGACATCCTTATCAATTAAACCGCTAATCTGATTTTCTTCTTTTAATCTCGGCTCACTTTTTTGTTTCATTCCAAATATTGATGATAATAAACCCACTGTTTGCACCTTCTTTTAATGTTGATTGTAGATAGACGTTTTATAATCTAGAAATTGATGTAGTACGGATAATGCTTCATTAGCACTTAATACTTCCTGTTGGCTGTCATAAGCATTTAATACCTGATGAATCGCTCTTATTATTTCTTCTCTTTTTTCTGTTAATCTTCTTTCAGCTTCTTGTAAATATTCAAGTGTAGGCTTCTTTAATTTTTCTTTAAGTACAATAAAGTGAGCTTTTACAGCCATACTTAAATCAGTTTCTTTTTGCTGATATTCATATAAGTAACTAGCCCTAAGTTGTCGTAGGTTTTCGTTCACTTCATTATCTTGCGAAGATTTCACATGTTGAAGTTTCCATTTATGTAGATATGGCCCCATTTTTATTGGAACTGTCATAGAAACTGTCTGTGGACGGTAATGAATATTTTGAGCCAAAAATGCTCCATATTCATCAAAGATGGAATTCTGCTCATAAAGAGATAACAAATCAAAATTCACACCTTTTACTTTTATAATGGTGATCAGAGCATGTTCCTTTAAATAAATAAAATCGGAATATACTCCCTCAATTGGACTAATATCATTGAAGGAAATTTCTTTCTCGCTCAAACTATTCACTCCTATATTTCATTTTTGCTGGTTATAAATTAATTTAAAAATTTATCCTTAGGTTTGACGAAATACATCTTCTTTTTCTTTTGATAATCAAGAAATTCTTTAATAAAGTCTTTCGCTCGTATGTTATCCCTAAATTTCACAGGACGATAATTCACATAAATTACTGGAAGAATAATAATTAATACAATAAAAACAGCTTTAATAAGCCAAAAGCCAATAGAATTGTAGGGTGGAATAGCTCCAATCCCTACTGAAATCAATAATGCTGGAAGGATATAAAAAAGTAACTCTTTTATTGTCATATTTGCTAATACTTTGTACTGGTTGTCTACATTCTTGGGGAAAAACCACTTGCGTCCCCTTTTTTCATTGCCATCTATCATTTCTAATAAGACTTGTTTCACTTGGTCTTGATCCATATGTATCACTACTCCTTAAAAAAATAAGAGAAAGCTTTTAATAAGCTTTCTCTTGTTGGTTATTATTTGAACAAAGAATATACCCAAGGAGCAATCCAAATGATGGCTGCAGATGCTGCAACAGCTGCTAGTACTCCACCAAGAGCTTTCCACATCTCATTTTTCGTATGTGGATCATCAATGTTAGGCAAGTGTTTAACGATAATTTTCAGTGCAGCTACAACACCAACGATAACTGCAATAGCTGTTAATACTGACTGAATTGCAGTTCCTGCGTTTTTCAATTTAGTTTGAACAGAACCTGTTGTTTCCGCTGCAAAACTTGCATCAGGTAATAACATAAACACCAGACAAGCAAAAGCTACTAGAAATATAGGTTTCCAATTTACATTTTCAAACTTTTTAATAGATAACATATTAATAACTCCTTTATTAAAGCAAGCACTAATAAAGTGCTTGCTTCTTTCCATTTAATATTTTAAATTTGTAATTCTAATTCTTTTTCTTTTGTTTTTACTTCGACTTTTGGGGCATCAGTTTTTTGTACTTGTTGAATACTATTCTTTAAGTCCCTATATATAGATTGATAAACTTCAGGATGTTTATCTTTAACAATATTTAAAAAAGTCTTTAACCCATTGTTTTCTTTTTTCAACTGTTTAATTAACGTATCACTTGGAACCTCATCACCTTCATTCTGAGAACCGATAATACCATCAGGAACCGTTTTAACGGCTGGGGAATCCTGTTTATCTATATTCTGTTTTAAATCTTTCTCAGAAGGCTCTTGTGTCTTATCTAACGATGCCGTTTGTTCCATTCTCCTGTTACGTAATTCTTTAGTTAACTGCAAATCTGCAATGTTGAAATTTTCTACAATTTCACGATTTTTCGACTTATGAACAGGTTTCTCACTATCTATGTAACGATACTCCAGCGCACCTTCTCCAGTATTTAAGTCAACCGTTAACTTGTGATAATCATTTGATTGTCGACTAGCCGCCATGGTTAAAATCCATTCATTTCCTTGAGTAAATTCATTTTGTACATCAGTAAATAAATTGTTGTGCTTTTCCTTTAGTGTTTCCAAATATGGCTTCATTAGATTTTTTAATTCTGTTTTCAAGTACTTATTTCCTGATTCAGTACTAAGATTCTGTTCGGGTATTCCTGTTTTTTCTATAAGTGAATACTTTTCATCTAGAGTATCGGTAAAGTTTTTAATCTTGTCATTTACACTCTGAACCTTAGAAGCAATCTTATTATGAATATCAATTTTGATATCATTTATTTTATTCTCAATTCCAGTGCGAACTTGTTCTTTCGTATCTACCACTACCTGCTTTAAACCATCAGTAAGATCAGTAAATACTTTTTTTAACTTTCCAACAATATTCATTTCTAATTGAGGAATTTCCTTTAAAGGAGCCTTTTCCATTTTCTCTGTGAATTCTGTTAAAAGCTTCTCCATTTTCAAGAAATGTTTATCTAATAAGGTAGATATTGCAGGTTCTTCAGGAGACAATCCTTTTCTCTCAAGAACACTCTTTAATTCTTCTACTCCCTGATTTACAACATCCATGACTGGATGAGCTTGCTGCTTTTCCATTTATAAAACCCCCTTCTATAATTTTTTGAAATCTTTGAACTTTTCTATATCACCACCTTTAAAGGGCTAGGTACCTCAATCATTCTTCAGTCTTTTTATTTTTTATACTTCTTCATCACTTTTCTTTGTCTCAAAATGATTAACACCAGTATAAGAAATACAACAAAAGCTCCTATTAATGTACCTACAAGCAACCCGTTAGAATTGCTTTCCACTACAATTTTTTCATCATCGAATGTTTGTTTTTCCACCTCTTCTACTTCTTTTTTAGCAATAGAAAAATCAAAGGACTTTTTACTACTATTTTTGTTAAAAGTGGTTTCTACAGATGCCTTGTAATCACCACTGGATAGATCTCCATTCCAAGGGATTTCTAAAGTTGTCTTTGATTTTGGAGCTAGCTGTAAGTTTGTTTGAAAAGAGAACACCTTTGAAGCATCTTTTAAAACTGTAATATCGATTTTGCCTCCATCTACTAAAGCAGCATTATCATTTTCTACATCAATTTTTAAATTACCGTCTTCTTGTCTCACAGATTTAACGAAAGACTTAGCTAATGATTTGTTATCAATTGCAGTTGGCTTTCCTATCGTAAATTCAATAGGTAGTATTTTTTCAATTTCATAATTTGTTTCAATTGTGCCTGTCTGTTTTTCCTCATTACTAATACTTGTAGATTCTCCAGATTGTTCTTCTCTAAAAGAAATGGCACCTAAATAGGTGCCATCTTCTAAATCTTTTGTATTTAAATTAAAGGGAATAACCTTCTCTTCATTAGCTTTAAGTTCTACAGTTTCATCAATACTCAAATGGGAGGCCACTTCATATCCCTTCTCTGTATACTGATTGTTATCTGAACCGTTTATAAACCCAATTGAACCCCCACTTTCAGTAATAGCATTTAATGGTTGTGTACTTAATGTAATAGCTTTATTGGAATCATTGCGAATACGAAAAGATAAAGGATAATTGCTGTCTTCTTTTAGTGATAACTGAAATCTACCTGTTTGATTTGGATTTTGATTATCTTCGTAGATAGGAGTAATGATGTAATTACTTCCTATTGTTTTATCGTTGTCTTTGGCAAAAGAAATGGAAGGAATACAGAGAAGTAAAATTGATATTAATAAAGTTATTTTTTTCATATCTAATGTCACCCTTTCTTTAAGCCAGAAGTTTCGCTCCTGGCTTTCTATTATGTGTTACAGCCCTTGAACCACACTAAATGTAATCGTAGTTTCATAAGGTGTCGGAGTTGTTGGATAGTTGATTAGATCGACCATATTTTTATTAGGTGTTATTGTTGTTGTTATTTCATTTACTGCATTTATAGTGGTCGTTCCAGATTGCGTTCCACCATATAGCGTTGCTGTCATTTTATCTATTACAGCTCCTGAAACTGTTCTTGTTATATTCGTATTAGAGATTGCTTCTGAGGTAACACGATACTGAATGGTATTTCTAACTATTGCCGAAGTTCCTGATTTAAAGCCTCCAGCAGGTGCTTTCTCTGTTAATGGAGTAGCCGATAACTTCAGTGACCACGCACTATTAGTTCCTGTAAGATCTTCAACTTTAATTTCTGGAAACTTTGCTAACACTATTTTTTGTGTTTCTGCACTTACAGTTACTAATGGATTTAATATTTGTGGATTACTAATTGTTAAATAGATCCCTTGGCTCTGGACTCCAGCTGTTGCCGTAGTTACATATTGATCTGCAGCAGCTGCCTTTGTATTGAAAAGAACAATGCAGATAACAAAAGAAGACAAAAGAGAAATTAGTCTCTTTTGTCTCATACTAACCTTACGCATTATAGGCCCTGTACTACACTTAGCTTAACAGTAGTTTCATAAGGAGTTGGACCACCTGGATAGTTAACAGGATCTACAGTTACCTTATTTGGTGCAACTGTCACATAAATTTCATTATCTGCAGTTATTGTCGTTGTTCCCCCTGCATTACTACCAGAATATAAAGTAGTGGATGTCTCTCCAGCAAGGTTAATACCAGAAGTTCCACTGAATGTTACATTTGGATTGGATATGGTTGAAGAATTTGTTTTAAGTACCATAGAATTAAATGGTTTTAAAGCTGATGAACCTGTTTTAAAACCACCACTTGGTGTTTTTTCGGTTAATTCAGTAGCACTAACTTTCAAAGAGAAATTAGAACCAGTACCTGTTAAATCTTCTACATTTATTGTTGGGATTTTTCCAATGACTACCTTTTGTGTAGAAGTACCTACAGTAACTGTTGGGTTTAGATCTTGAGGACTTGTCAAGGAAACATTATACCCTCCACTCTGAATACCTGTAGATGCCTTTGTTGTTGCTTGTTCAGCTGCAAACGCTGAATTACCTCCGAATAAAAACCCTAATGACATAACTCCTGTTAATGCTAATATCCCAAATTTACTTTTCGATAATCTCATGTTCTTAATACCTCTTTCAAAATAGTTTTAATATCCCTTAATTTTAGGCAACGTTTTTAAATACTGATTGGACACTATCCAATACCATATTAGGGCTTGCGAAGTTTACTACTTTAGGTAAAGAAGTAATCATGCCGATTGTATTAATTTTATTGTTCATAACATCCACTAATGATTCGAATACAGCTGGCAGTGCTACAGCTAATATACTTCCAATTGCCACTCCAATAATTAATGAATAAATCCCGTTAATACTGCGATCTGCATTTGCTTCAAAACTCATAATCAAAAAACTCCCTTTTCTTTTAATTTTTTTATTTTTTAATTCCTTACTCCCTTAATTAGCCTCAAAACCTTTTATTTATTAATGAATTGAATCACCTCCTTAAAAGAAAAAACACTATATTTAATAGTGTTTTGGAATAAATTTATTTAAAAATAATTGCTCTATAGTTTAGTTTTGCAAATTCCTTAAATACATCAAAATAATTAAAGGAAAAATCCAAGAGTATTGCTAAAACTGCAACACCTGCTATCATCAACAGATTTCTTACACCACTTTGCAACTGAGTCACCTCACTTTACTTACGGCACTCCCTCTAGATGTAATTAGTTGATCAGGTAGATCAAAGAAAAATACTTCAATATTTCCAGTAACTATATAATTTACTTCTGAACCAAATGACTTTTTATCTGAACCTGATAAACTAGTAACCTCAAACTTGCCATCGTAAAATTTATTCGAGTACTCATTTATATTTTCAACAGCAGTTGAAGTTAATCCACCATTGCGTTCAATCTGTCCATCTATATAAGTCTTAAAGTCAGATGATTGAATATAACTTACAAAGAATATGGTTATAGCCATTAAAAACATGACAAAGGCCATTAACATAATCTGTAATGAAAATTCGCCAGCAGCGTCTTCTGCATACATTTAACCACCCATTTCTCTTAAAGATTGTTCATATTTCGGGTAAAGATATCAAAGGCAGCCCCAGCCATATAACCAATCATTGGTATAAAGTTCACCATAGTCAGTTTAGTTGGATACATAATAAATGTTCTTTCTTTATGTTTTCGAATATCTTCAATACCTCGCATCATTGCTTTTCTAGCTATATCACTTAACTCATCAATAATACTGCTATCACTTGTGTGGTTTGTGTAATTATAAAGTGATGTCATAAACGTGCGAGCTTCATCGGTTCCCCCTGCAGCTACTTCAGCAAATTGCATATATGGTTGAACCTTATTGGGACTTTCCGTTATATCAATAATCAACCGATACAGATTATTTTTAAATTCTCCATCCTCTAAGCGATCCAACAGCTTTCGAAAAGTAGTTATGATAGACTCATTTGAATCCTGTAGGTAGGTGACAATTAATCGCTGAAAAACATACCATGAAATTTGTTTTTCATATACTAGACCGTTATATTCATGTTTTTCTTTTGTGTAAGCATTTCTCCAAGAATAAACGAAAAAGATTATAGATAACAATGATAGCCAGGGACTAACTAGAAAAGCTGGAATAACTGCAGCAAGAGTAGACAAGAGCGCATTTCTCATTCTTCTCTTCTGGAACAAATAAAACTCGTATTCTCCAAACCCTGACTTTTCAACCATTTCATACAGATCTTGTTCTGCGACTAAATGCCAAAATCTTTGCATTCTTGTTTTTTCTATAGGTATTTCAGTTATTTCCTCCACATTTTCACCTCCATTACTTCATCATCTGCTAAGTTCATTTGAAGGGAATGAAAGTAAAAACATAATGCTCCTATTAGTATGGCACTACACACCCAACCGATGATATTGTGAGCGTAATAAAGTAAATAAGCATCTACTCCCCTTGCAAAGGTTAAAATGCCGACAACTACTACAGGATATAAAGTTGTTGCTTTAAATTGTCTCTTATACAAAACTTTATTCTGTATAAATATATTTCTTTGCTCTAACACATCATTATGCCATGACTTTAGTTCCTTTATCTTTTTAATATCTGTTCTTCCTTCTAACGAAGCCGTAACAAGGTTGTCCATAAATAAACCAAAAACAAAATCACTAGTATATTTTTCCTTTAATAAATTAAATGCGGACTGGACTTGTTTTGGTGTAGCATCCATTAAATCAACGATTAATTGATCCAATTCCTTTTTTAATTCACCTTTAGCGATTTCCTTAGCACACCATTTTAAAGCAGTTACGACTGTTTCATCTGGATTAGCTAACAAACTAGTCATTGTATTTATAAATCTGTTTCTCTGTATCATGGATTCTTGGTTATAGATACGCTCCACGTTAATTTTCATTAGTACTATGAACCCATAAGATACACCTACAACTCCAGCAATTAGTGCCAACCACCAATAGTAGGTAAGAACATAAACACTGAAAAAACTAACCATAAAAGGAACTACTAAAGCCGTAAAAATCTCCTTTTTCATTAAAGGATTTCCATATGCAGTACGATAAGCATTCAGCTCATCTATACTCAATACTTTGCTTTCACCAAAAAATTTCATTATTCCTCATCCCTTTTAAATCCTTCAAAGTCTGAACCCAATTCGTGAATTCTTTCAAAGAAGTCCTGGCTAAGTTCTCCATATGATATATCTAATGATCCATCTTTTTTCATTCTTTGTTTAAAAACTGTGGTAGCTGTGTGATCTCCATGAAACTCTACAATTTCCGATAAGAAACGTCGACCATTTATCTTTTTTAGATGAATGCCAAAATGAACATAACTATAGATATCATCTAAAAACATTTTATCGTCTACTTCATAACCAGATTTCGCCATACCAAGTAAACGTTTTGGGATAGCTCTGGCATCATAAGCATGAGCAGTAGTCATAAATCTATGTCCTGTCAAAATCCCTTGTAACATTTGATAAACTTCTTTTCCAAGGATTTCACCAACTATAATCCAAACGGGATGACTTCTGAGTCCAGCATATGCTATTAGCTCTTCTATACTTACTCCCTCAGTTGCTAACCAACTGAATATATCCTTGTCAGGCCATAATTCTTTTGCGTAAATATCTATGGTTGATTCAATAACTGCCATTCTTTCTTTAAAAGGGATATAACTCATTAAAAGCTTTTGAAATTCGGTTTTCCCTGAACCAGTCTCCCCAGCAATAACCATATTTGACCTTCCCTTAACAGCAGCCTTTAAGAACTCTAAAATTTCTAAAGGAGCAAAATCCTTAAAGTTCTCTTCGCTTAATGCCATATATGGTCGAGAAATACGAATTGCCATTGTAGTTCCACTAGGTGCATTTTGTTTATGAACAGCGTTTAATCGCATAAAGTCTTTACTAGTGTTAAGGATTGGATTTTTACTTGAAATTTCTTTTCCAGTAGAATTAGAAAATTTAGCTATTAATTTTATTACTTCATTTTCAGAAACAGTTTCCAATGAATACTTTTCGATACCGTTTCCTTCCACAATTAACTTTGTACCATCAAAGCCAACATCCGTGACTCTTAAATCCTCCCTTAACTCTTCAACCAATCCTAATCCTACTAGCTCCCTTACAACGGATTCCAGTTTTTCATCATCATTTAAAATAGAACCATGCTTGTTTGCAATAATTTTCTTTAGTACTTCTCTGGTTTCCAAGTCAGCAAATGCTTCTTGAAATTCCTCAGCATGATTCTCTCTAAGATCATTTTTAATCTCTAATAAGAGATCCTCAGATATAGACATTACATACCTTCCTTTCTCCTAAGCTCTTAACCATTTACAATATCTGTTACAAAAGTCGTTTGATACACCGTATCCTCATCATCTGTAACTTTTATTTTCACTGCTTTTAAATAACCATCACTGGTTTTTAAATATTCAAAGCTATAACTTTTTACATTGACTTTCACATTTGACTTTTCAAATTGATTCTTAAACTTTTCCTCAAATACTGGTTCAACTATAGCTGCTTTATCTTCAATAGCCCTTGTGCTGTTATCCAGGCTTTTAGTAAGTGCAATATTAGCAGCCTCATTTAAAACATTGGTTAAATCGTTATATCTGTAACTTTGCATGGAATAGATGCTAACTGTAACAATAGCGATGATTCCTATTAAAAATAAAATCATCCACTTGGGAGCATGTCTCATCTAAAAAAGTCCATTTTATAAGCGATTAATAGTAGAAAAACAACTACAAGAATTACACTATAGATGTTATAAAGTACTTTATCTCTCTTTACCTTCGCCAATTTAACTCTAGTCACGATTGTTAGAACCATTAACAAACCACTAGCTATTAGTACTATCCAAAAGTAATCATTTAAAATATTTATCATATTAATTTCCTCCTAATAAAAAAAGAAGTCTTTTTAATAAAAGACTTCTTTTCTTCTGAATTTTATTTTGTTATCCAATCTATATCTGATTGAGTCCAGCCAGCTGGAAGCCCTTCAGGGAATGGATCATCACCATTAACTGGTTTTAAAAGTATTGCGTCCTGATCAATCGTCTCAGAATCTATATGAACATACATATGAGCAAAAAGATTAATATTATCTTCTATTTGAAGCTTCACCTTATTTGCTCCGATTTCTGTAGACTTATAAGATACGTCATATGTTCCTAAGTCATTCCAGATTGGTGTATAGAATTTATTACCACCATCTCGAATCTCATCTGTAATGTTACTATCTTTATTAGCTACTTGCTCATCCGTGAATAGATTTCCTGTAAGTTTTTCAACATTCATATGAGGAAAGATAAACTCATTGGAACGGACAAAATCACCATTTAGCTGTTTGGAAGTTTCCTTATTGAGAAGTTCTATTTTCATATCAGATCCTTCAGTTGGATAATCAAGATAGGAATCTCTTAAACTATCAGGAGCATAGAAGGAAATTTTATTTTCATTAACCTTTGTAGCGAACTGATAATCTGTTCCCAGCTCATTGCTGTAATCAAAACTCACTTTTGTTTCTACTCCATATCCAGTTCTTACCTTTTCTAAAGGTGTAGCCTCATATTTAATAGTCTCATAAAATGATTTCATTGTTGTTTCAGGTGTCTTTTCTGTCATAACAACATAAGATTTACTACCTTCATGTGCAGACTCTCTTTTCACATCGAAGGTAACAGTACCTTCAAAGGCTGTATACCCTTTTGTCGCAAGACTCTCCTTCCCTTTAATTACATCAAAATCATTTTTATTAAACCCTTCAAGTTTAACGGTATATGTTTTATTTTCATTAACTGCTAACTTATTTTTAGGGATTTCAAACTCCAAATACTCAGGAAGTTTGGAAGCCGTGTATTTCTTATCTGTAATCTTTGTAGACCCTTGATATAAAGAAACGTTTATTGTTTTATTCGTATCATCATAGTCTTTTATTTTAGTACTATCACCTTTGTAATTTATTACTTTTGAAAGATAAACTCGAACTGGTAATCCTTCTTCTGCTTTAGCTGTATATATTTGTACTTTCTCTAAACCAGTTTTAATCAACGGTTTATCGTAATAATAGTTAATAACAATATTGTTAGTTCCCATTATTCCACTTTCCGTATCCCCATCAGTTCTGACATACCGAAGGGTATATTCACCATCTTTTATAGTGATTGGACCTTCTGAGTATTTATCCTTTTCGTGTAGATTATATGTCTTTACTTCAGCAACCTTTTCCCCTGTTCTTTCATCCAAATAATTGACTGTAACACTTCTGCGAAGCTTATAATCAAAAGTGTGCGAAGCATCATTATTATGTGGAGTTAAAATTGATACGGAATTGTTGCCAAATAAATCATAAATTCTATTACCACTTAACTCATGTGTATCTGGAGCCGTAAATTTATTTGTTGTACCTACTTTATATCTTTCCTTTATATGATTAAATACATCATTTTCAGGATACATATTTTGTTCCCAAACATTCACCCACACATAAGGATCATAATTAAGTGTAATTGTTTTGTCTTTCCTTGGCATTGTACCCGATTTAGCTGCAGAACCTCTTAATTTATAAGAAATATCCTGATAAGTTATACTTGTCCTGGCATCGAAGTTATAATCTGTACCTACTTTATAAGTACCGATCTTATCCGTCTTTCTTATGGTTTCACCTGTTTGGTAGTCCTTATATTCTGCATATAAATCCCATGCTGTAGTGTACCAAAATGTTACAGTGAAATTCTTATTTGGTACAGTTCCACTCTTTGATTTATCATCATCGAGTAAGGCATCCTGACCATCTGATTTCAAGTTATTCTTATATGACACTTTATAACTGTCACCTATTGTAACTGTTTTCTTTTCTCCTAAAATCTTTTCTCCTGTTTGTCTATCTTTATGGTCGATCCACATTGTAACTTCTTGCTTTTCAAATTGAGCTTGAATTCGGACTGTTTGAGCAGGGTCAGTATACCATTCTCCATAACCCAATGTTTGATAGCCAGAAGATTTAGGAACTGAGATTATAGATTGGAAAGCTTTCATAGAACCTCGAATATTTCCTGTATCCAGCTTTCCAGCATAATCTGAAGGTGCCTCAAAATAGAACCAATCCCCACCAGAAACTGTTACCTTCCCACCACGTTTAGAGTAGTTATCCGTCTCATTAATCAACTTAACTTCATCAGGAATAGTAAAAGTTAAAGTATTTGATTTATCTGCTTCAAATTTAGTAGTTTGGGTTTTTTGAACTCCATTAGAAAAGCTTACTGTCAGCTTTTCTCTATACATTGATACATCATCATCAGGTACAGACCCATTTTGAGATAAGTCCCACAGTTTATCGTAACCTGAGATACTTTGACCACCTGCATAATCCCCATTGTAAAGCCTAGATAAAACCAATGATGTGACCACAATACCGCGTGCTTTATCACTACCAAATATATTTTCAGGGCCATTCCAGCCATAATACAAAGCTTTCAGGATCTTAGCATTATTATAGGGAACAGGAGACTCATAAGATGCTCCAGTACCAGGAGTAGGCTTTTCGTGTTCAATACAGAAAGCTTGTACTCCATTAACTCGAAAATCACCTACAATTGAACCACCATAACTAATTTGTCCACGGTATTCAATATCTGGAGCAGACGCAGCACTTACGATTTTACCAAATATAATGCTTTTTACCGCTGTTGCTACTGTAAGTTTTTGCTTAACACCCTTTTTCATTAGATCATCAAGCTTGGCAGGTATCAGTTCGTTACCTGCACCAACATATAAAGGCTCATCTCCATACATTAACTCGCCTTTTTCGTTAACTGTAAGGTAGTCTATTTCTTTTTCAGCCTCTTTTTCACCTACAATTTCCTCCAAAGTCGGCTTTGCTATAGGCTCATCTCCTGAGACGTATTCTCTTCCAGTCAACTTTTCAGTCTCGTTTACATTCGTTTCATTAATTTCTTCAGGAGAATTTTCATCCTCTAAGGAAATCGTTTCTGCAAAAGTCACAGATAAAGGGTACTCAAGTATTTGTAAAAATAAAGTCATTAATACAAATACAGAAATTAACTTAAAGCTAGTTTTTTTAATTTTATTACCCATTAAAATAATTCACCTCAAAATCCGTTTAAAGGCATAAAAAAAGTCTAGCAACTATATATTAGTTACTAGACTTTTTTCTTTATTACCAGCCGCCCCACTCAAAAGTTCCTTTTTCATAAGTCGATGAACCTTGTTCTGCAGTTTTACCATTACCAGTAGGATCAATTGTTCCTTCCCCTGTCTTCTCAACATTTGAAACTTTTCCAGTGTTATTAGAAGAAGTAGAACCACTAGACTTACTAGAAGAACTAGATTTATTTGTAGAACTGCTATTTGACTTGCTAGTACTACTTGAACCATTTGACTTATTTGAAGTCGCTGAATTGTTTGAGGTAGCAGTTGTTTTATTGCTTGATCCAGTTGAAGAACTACCACCACTTGTCGAACCAGTAGAACTACTATATGTAGCACTTGAGCTTGGATTACTTGCCCCACCTGAGCTTGAGCTATTTGAGCTTGAGCTTGAGTTAGAAACTGAACTTGCACTTGAGCTTGAGCTTACACTAGTTGTAGAAGAAGTATTGTTAGAAGAAACTGCAGAAGTTTCTTTAGCAGCAATTGCCTCAGCTTCTTTTCGTTTAGCTTCTTTTCGTTTAGCTTCTTCTGCTTTAGCAACTAGCTTTTCATTTACAGTCTTCAATTGTTTAGTAAGCTCACTTTGCTTTTCATCATTCTTCACTTTTGCAACAAGTTTGGATGCAGAATCATAATCCTTTTCCTTCAATGTCTTTTCTGCTTCTTTCACTTTTTTAGATGCCTCATTAATTGTAGCTAATTGCTTACTAGCCTCATCTAATTGCTTTGTTAATGAACTATAAATTGCTTCATTCCAATCTTTAACCAAGCTTACCTTCTCAGAAACTGTTTTAACTTGTTTTTCAGAAGCTTTCTCAACAACCACTCCATTCTTTAGGATGCTGGAAACTTCTGATTGAATATTGGATATCTCTTCGGCATTACTAATCTCTTTTGATAGAAGGGATTTTTCATCTGAATCTCCTACCTTCTTAACCGCAGCCTCAGCAGCTTTCAACTTACTTTCAAGGCCAGAAGCTAAAGCTGTTCTATCGCTGTTATAAAGAGCTTTTACAGCCTTCTCAGCCTTCTCGACTGTATGAATTCTTTGTTGCTCTAGTTGAGCAGCTTCAACTTTCTCATTATAAGCATAAGCACCTGTTCCTACGGCAAGTAATGAAATTGTTATTGCAGTTGCGAGTACCTTTTTTTTCATTATTTACCAACACCTCCTCAATTTTATTATCGTTCTTTATTAACAACTGTTAAGGATTAATTAAAGGAAAATCTAATTTGTTTCATACGTTATCATGTTTACAATTCATTTTTACTATATCGGAGGTCGCATAATAGCAACCTCCGTTAATTTTATAAAAACGCTATTGCGAGTATATTCATATTCATTCGAGAACAAGGGTTTATTACTTTATATCGTCCTACCGATAGCAATAAACAATCTTCTCCCCATTTTTGTTGGTTTTTGGCTTGTTCCAACAACCTTACCAATAGTTAATATTACTGGACGTTTTATTAGGTTTTGGCTTGTCCTAACAACCTTACGATTAAACATCGACGTGTTTTTTGCTGGATTTTGGCATGTTCCAACAACCTTACGATTAATAGTGTTTAATATTAACCGATGCAGTCAATTTGTGGATTTTTAGCAGTTCCCCCACTAACTCAAGTAAGTCGTATAGTACTCGAATATGACCATTTCCATCGAGACCACGCATATTTTATTTTCAAGGATCATTGGTGCAAATAAATAAATTGCACACATCATAACGTATTTTTAACAGTTTGTATTAAATAACTTTTGCTTTTGCTCTTGCTTTTGTTGAATTAAAGTATAATTCTTTTCTTCTATTTGTACGTTTAGCTATAATATTTCCACTAATGTTTCTTACAGTTCTTATGTCATAATAGATATCTTCAAGCCTTTTAATTTCATCCGTTTCCATATTTTTAACCATTAAGTTTGACTTTAATATGTAAACTTCTTTGCCAAAAGTTCGAACAGTTACCCGATTGACATAAGGTAAAAAATGAAATCTACACATTTTCACTAATACTACCTTGTTCACCGAACACATCACCTTTCATACAATTTTCTTGATAGTCTAAATTAACTTCCTCTTGTACAAAAATTTCTTCAACTTTAATATTTAAAGCCCTAGAAAGTTTCATAACAATAGAATGACTAGGATTTTTTCGGTTTCCTGTTTCAATATGAGAAATTGTAGGTTGTGGCACACCCGACACTTCAGATAATTTAAATTGGGTCCAGCCTTTTCCTAGTCTTAGATCCCTTAATCTACTAATGGTATTCACCTCCTTATGTATATAATATTCCATTTGTAATATTTATGTCAATAATAAAATTATTTCATTTGGAATATTTCGTTGAACAAATTATAATCACATATTTTTTTTGATATTATTATCATAATTAGGTATTTGTGAGGGACGTATATGAATGAATTTAACGAAGAATTAGGGAGAAATATATATAATTTTAGAAAAGCTATTAATATGTCTTCAACAATGCTTGCAGAACTGTCTGAAACATCCCAAAGTAATATTAGTAAAATAGAAAATGGATTAACAACAGTAAATATACAACTATTAATAAAGATATGTGAGGCTATGGGAATTACTCTTTATGATGTACTTCCAAATACCCCACCCCCAAAATCTTTAGAAATCAATTCTGTTGATCCTAAAAAGACACAGCTATTCAATCTAATTGAACGCATGTCAGAGAGTGAAATAGAACTCATTTTTACTTTTGTATTAACTTTTCTCAAAATAGATATAGCTCCAGCATTAAATAATATTTATTCTCTCGCAAAAAAATTCGAAACCCTTAGTGATAAAGAACGCGAATACATAATTACTTTCTTTAATTCCATTACGAATAAGTGATTATAGTAAAATCTTACTAGATATAGTTCTTTTTGGGGAGGGTTAAAATATTACCCCCCCTTTTTTCATGAGACAGAATCATTAAGTTTCTTCTTAATAATTTGTAATTGCTTCTTAATTGTTTCTGTGGATTTAACTAATTTTTGCGCTATTTGACTACGTGTAAATCCTTTTATTTTCAGCCTATAGACTTCACTTTCTATTGGCGTTAGCACTCTTGTTTTACGCTCTAGCTTTAATTCATTCATAATGACATTAAATATATCTGGTCTTATATTCACTTTATTTAAATGGGCTTCTCTAATTACGTTAGGAATCTCTTTATAGGAACTTTTACTTATAAAATTAATCGCTCCATTATCAAAAGCCTTCAAAATTACAGCTGGATCTTCCCATGAAGTTAGCATGATAACTTTATCTATTCCTTTTTCCTTCAAATGCTTAACTACTTCTAAACCACTAAAATCTTCTTTTTTAGATAAAGAAATATCTAAAAGAGCAACATCTATATTAGAGCAATCTATATTTAAAGCTTCTTCTTTAGAGTATGCTTTTTTATTAACAGTTAAGTCTTCTTCAGCCTCGATATAATTCGCTATACCCTTCATCCAAACAGGATCATCTTCTACTAACATTAATTGTATTTTATCCATAAGTTATTTCCCCTGATAATTTATTTATTGAATTCTTTTTAGGCCATATTTTTAAAATTCTCTTTTTAGGTAGTAATAATTTTATGGTTGTACCTAAATTAAGTTGGCTTTCTATCTCTATATCTCCCCCATGTTTAGCCAGGACGTTATAGCAATAGGTTAAACCAAGACCATAGTTTCCCACTTCTTTTTTTGTACTGTAGAAAGGTTCTATTATCTTAGTAAGATTCTCTTTCTCGATTCCTTTGCCATCATCTGAAAATTCAATACAGAGATTTTTTTTATATTGATAAACTTTTATTAACATTGTTCCATTCTTATTCATAGCTTCAATGGCATTTTTCATGATATTTAAACATGTTTCTTCAAGATGAATAAAATCACCATAAACTTCAAAATCAGCTTCCAGATTTTTTATCACTTTCACGCAAAAAAGATGAGGTTTCATTAAATCTATAGATGATTGAATTAAATGGCTTATTAGGAACTTAGATTCTTTAAGTTGCATTATGTCTAGCTTTCCTTGTATTCGGCTAGTTAACTCCATCATATGATTTGTGGACTTTAATATTAGATCAACGTTTTCTATAGCATCCTTTGAAACATTTTCTTTTAATTCATTTGTTAATAAATCAATCTTACCTATTTCATTTTTGATTGTATGATTTAGTAAGGTTGTTCCTGAGGTTACAGCTTGCATAGTGGAACTTAACCTTTGTTTTTCAAACTTTATTTTCACTCCTAAAAAACCGTACCTGCTGCCAAAATAAATAAAAAATAGAAACTCAGTAATCATAATCAAAGGATTTAGCTGCCACCCCCCCCTAACACCAAATGCTGGAAGAATTACATTAGTAAGCATTACAAAAATAAATAAAGGAATAACAATAATACATGTAATAATTTTATGATTTTTAATGGTTTTCCTTTTCTCTCTAAAGGCAGCGAATGTTAATAGGACGCAAGTTATTAATATATAAGGAATAATCCAAATTGCAATAAGTGGAAAGTTCGTCTCGAATACTGGATATAAAGAAAATGAAAATATTGGAGTATATGCAAGTATAGTTGGTATAACTAATATGATTTTCGAAACAAATTTCATTTTCTTACTTTTAATCGCATCCGAATATAACAATCCGAATATCAAAATGATATAAGGTGTCCAAAAGTGACCGATAGATGTTGAAATACTATCCATTATGATTAACCATTCTGGACGATCTGCTCCCTTTCCTAGAACAATCCCTAAGCCTCCAAATCCTTCACAAAATCCTATATAGCTCCCCCACCTTGTTTTATCCTGTTTTATATTTACAAGCAATAAGATGAAGGCCATAAGCCAGGATAATAAAACAAAGGAAATCATCTCATTACACCACTTAGCTTACGCTGATCAGGTTTTTCTTTAGTTTCATTATTCTTGTTGTTAGTGGGATTATTCCATATAGAATACGTTTGTATTTTTTTGCTTGAATCATTTATAAAGGCAGCACTGTAATAGTTGAGATTGTTTAGGACCCAAATATCAATGTAAATAAACTGTTTCAAGGCTAGTGAATCCTTAGCAGTGGTAATTGGATTAGTTTGTATAAAATTCTTTACAGAACTTAAATAGGAGTGAGCTGGAGTCTTTTTTCTGTGATAAGAAAGTGGAAGTGTAAACATATGTTGTCCTATAACCAATATTCGATCATGATAAATCTCGGCTAACTTCGAGTAAGAATTTATTTGTTTTTCGATAGTTAGTACTTGATTTACTTTTATAGCTTCGTAACTCTTTTTATTTGAAAACATGGTGTATCCTCCTTTATGAAATTACCGAATAATCATTACTAAAATAACTCAATTATAGGAATAATTACCCGTGTATATTATACCATCAGAAATAAGAATATCTATTCCTTTTTTATAGATAAATGCTTATATTAAGCTCATATTTAAATAAAAATGTAGATGTTATAAGCATCATGTAAAAAAAAACTGTAAAAATTATATACTAGTTTTATGAAAACATTAGGCGATCGTTTAAGAGAATTAAGAAAAGGAAGACGTTTAACGCAGACCGAACTTGCTAGCCAGCTGCATCTAACAAGGCACCAAATCAGTACATATGAAAATGATCAAGTATTGCCAAGTTTAGAAGTAATAATTAACTACTGTAAGTTTTTTAATGCTAGGGTGGATTTCTTATTAGATATAGATAATGATTTTGAACATGCTGATTTAGAGCAGCAGGTTATTAACCAGATTATAAAATCGTCTAATAGGTTATCTTCAAGTCAAAGGAAAAACTATTTGAATCAGGTTAGGTTATACGCTATTTTTTTGGAGAGACATAAAGAAAATTTATAACAAGTAAGATATATATTTATATTTATTTGTAAACACAAACGTTTAAGGAACAATAATATATAAAGAATCAATAATAATAAGAAATTCAATTAATAATAAAAAAAACAAATAAATATAAGGGGAAAATAATAAAAGGCTGAAACCTATATACACCAAGGGTTTCAGCCTTTTATTATTTCTATTAAAATACTATATTCACAGTTCACACATAATTTGAAATACAATATTCAGTTCACACATATTCTGAAATACAATACTCTAAATTTCAGATAACTAGAAATACAGTTAATGAATTTTAGATGTTTTGAAATACAGTTTAAATTCACTATACTTTCCCCTTGTTTTATACAATTGCCTTAATACCTGGTTATTGAAACCTGTATTCTTATATTCTATTAAAGGAAAATATAAATGATTCTTATTAAATTGCATGACAAAAAGCCCTCCCTATTTGAAAATTTTGAAAAGGCTACAGGTAGTTATTCGATTTTTTAAAATTACTTATTAGTGTTCTGTGGTGTTAAAAAGTCAGGGTAGGTACCATATGTTTTATTGTAAGCATGGCCTATCTCAATAACGTCAGACTCGTCCATATATTTTTCTTTAAAATTGAACAATGCTTTTGTAAATTGACTGTTTGCAAATCTACCAATAGATTTAATAGATTTTAATTGCCCTTTAATATGTAGTTCCTCCAGCGTGTCTGCAACTGACGAAATAGTGAAGCCTAACATATCTTTAGATAAGTTAACAACTTCAAAATGAACAGAATAGTTGACCATTCTACTTATAGATTTTTCTATGTCTATTTTATCTCTGAATTTCAAAGGAATTTTAGCGTTTTTAATTCTAGCTGACATTTCCTTTTTCCAAGTAGCAAATGTCTTCCTTTGACTTTTTTCATCAATTTTCTTATAACATGCGCTGTTTAGAGTGAAATTGAACTTTTCTATACACACTTGTACAAATTCTCTTCTTCTGTTCATACGATCTTTAGATGGAGTTTTAAGCGTTTTATCTACTGGAATAAAAGAAAATACATTATTGATTATAGATAAGAAATTCCTTACTCTTTTTGCTGTTGTGTTTAAAGTCTTTTTTAGATAAGACATAGTTCTATCACCTTTAACAAGCTCTACATCTTCAACCAATCTACGGTTAGTCCCAATTTGCCTTTGGAAAAATTCACACAACTTAAGTAAAAGGATTGGTCCTTTGTGATAACGTTGTTTTATTAGTTGACCGAAAACTTTCTCCTTGAATAGGGCTAATGGGATATGGAAATATGTTGATTTCTCAGGATTTTTACTAGCGATTAACTGATTATACTTAGCAAAATCAACAATTTCATAATGTATCCCAAATTCTGTATATACTTCTTGGATATATTTTCTTTCTATCAATCTATCAAAAGCCTTCTTTACTGTTTCATATGTAAGAGAATGCTCAGAAGCAATGTTAGAGATACAAAGAAGTTTACGATCACTTACATTTGGATCTTTTGTAAAAGAACGGATTTCTCCCATTTCATCAGTATATAGGTGAAGTATCATGTACAAAGAGATTTCAGATGTTGTTATTGGATGGTCTGTCACCTGTGAATCCAATTCAATTTTTTCTAAGTGTTTCTTGAAAAATTTAATGCCTTCGATGGTGAAGTTTTGAGGTTTAACTGGTTGTGTTAACACTGACATTTTCTTTGCTCCTTTTAGTACAACAAAAAAGACGATGTTCCCTTATGTATAAAAGGAAAACATCGTCTTTTTATGTCAGAAAATGGCACACAAAATAGACTGAAAAACGGGAAATAGCTTTGACTTTCTTCTTATATTCAGTTAAAATACTGATATATAAGTTTTAAAAAAATGATGTCAAAAACGACTTCCTGTCAGTGTTTTCCCTAGTGGTATTAGGGGAAACCGTCTAAGAGTGTGGGGACACTACTTAGATGGCGGGGGTCTTTTTTATTGTCGTTCGATTTATTTGTGATTAGTATAGCAATAATAACCAGCCGTTGCAATATGCGAACTTAGGCTAGAAGTGTATATACACCGCAGTTTATGGGTGTATTTTTTAGTATATATGTATGCATGTATGCGTGTATACTTATATAAAACCCTTGCATGTATTGATATAGCAAGGGTTTTATATATCTATTTTACATACATGTATGCAAGTATGCAAGTATGCATGTATATGTTTGTGGTTGAAATTTATTTAAAAATTTATTTTTTTTTGGAATAAATTTTTAAAAGAGTGTCGTAATCTTTCTTTTTATCTTTGGACAAAGTAGTTTCATGTTGAGTTAACACTACATCTAAAACTTGATCAATGGAGTCCTTTTCTAATAACGACATAAGGGCTTTTAATTTATCTCTATTCTTTGTCGTTAATCTTATTGAAGTAGTCTTTTCTTTTATAATTTCATCTTTTTTATTTTGCTCAGGAACAAATATGTTATTAGGGTTGAAAGTCCCCTTTGGAGGCTGATTTTCAATTCTATCTATCTTTTTATTTTTATTAAGTAAATCAGACATATAATTCTGTCTCCTTCTCAATTCGTTTTAAAAATTCTTCGGTCACTTCTTCATACAATTCTATAATTCTCTTATCATGAATATCTGCTTTTATATCTTTATCTGGATCAACAATACCTATCATGTCGTACCTTTTTAGTCTCTCCATATTTTTAACTATTGTTTTAAATATATTTTTTTCTCCAAACTTCTCTTTAGCATTTTCCAGAGTATTCATATCTACAGCAGCATTGTTCTTTAAAAGTACTGGAAGAATTCCTAATATATCAAATTGAGCATTATAATTATCAATTAATTCCTGTAGGTATTTTATATAAGATTCAGCTCCAACCAAGGACCTCTCCTGTGTTTGTAAAACAATCACAGTATAATCACTAGCCATTAGAGCTGTATCCGTATATATAGATAGTGTTGGTGGAACATCAATTAAAATGAAGTCAAATTCTTGCTTAAGTGGTTCTAATAGATAAGCTATTGATTTCGTTCTATCTACCAGGCTATCAGGGTGCTTTTTCTCTAAGAACAAGGGTAATGTTGAATAATCAGCATAACTAGGCAATAAATAAAGGTTATCTGTAATTTCGGTAATTACCTGTTGTAGATTTTCTTCTGCTACAGCTGCCATAAGTGTCTTGTCGATTTCTACTTTTGATTCAGGATTTAATCTAGCTTTTGTTTTTAGATATAGATCAGTTGCGTTTGCCTGAGGATCTTGATCAAGTACAAGAACTCGATAGCCTTTTTTCGCTAAAATATAACCAATCATAGTACAGTTAGTAGTTTTTCCAGTTCCACCTTTGAAATTAGCAAAGGTAATGGTTTTCGCTCGCATATATATCCTCCTTTTATGTAATTTCTATATTTGAATACATATATACAATTATACGAACATGCATGCATACAAGTATGCGTTCTTTCCTATTAGTATACTTTTATCAAACCTATCTTGTAAACATAGATTGATAAAAGGTAACAAAGTTCTACAATTTTCATTTTGAAATCTTCCCTTTAATGTTTTTATATATAGAAAATATATTGTATTTATATTAAAAGAATATATTAGTTATATAATTTGATATTGTATATTGTATTTATATAGCTAGTCCTTAATTAAAAGAATATAACTGTTATATAAAAAATATATAAAAAGAACTTAGATAAATAGTTTGTCGAATTTTTATATATTTTGTATTAAAAAATTATATAAAAAGTATATAAAAATTATTTACTTTTTAATAAAAATAGGTTATTATATATATAAGGTTAATAAAACAATATATGAGGTGAACGGAATATGAAATTGATCGTTGGTAAGGATATAGGGAATGCTAAAACTGAAATTACATATGAAGTAAAAGGAAAAGAGACTTCTGTAAGACAGCCTTCAGTTATCTCTTATTTACCTAGAACACCAGAATCAAATGATCAGCCTGTTAATCAAATAATGGACAACCTATTAGACAATCTTGTTGTTAATATTTCTTCTCCATCAATAAAAAGAAATGGAGATTACTATGTAGGTAAGAAAGCAATGCAACACGATGGAATCAAAACAAACATGATGATTAGCTTAGGTGGTAAGTCTACACATGATCTACCAATTATTACTTCATTAGCTTTAATTGCAGCTATTGGAGTAAAAGAAGAATATGAGAAAAATGGAGAGTTACCAGAAAGCTTATCTATGGAAATACAATCAGCAACAGCTATTCCTTCGTCTGAATACACTCGACAAAATGCTAAAATTTTGGAAGATAGATTTAAAAATAAACATATAGTTACTTTATACATCGGTGATAGCCAGGTGTTAGTTTCTATAAAATTCACTGACTGTAAAGTTACTGAAGAAGGAAAAACATCTATGTTAGCCTTTTTAAATAGTGATGAAGATATATTGAAAGATTATAATGAAACCTACAAAGAAAATAAAAAGCCATCTGACTTTACAAAGGCTAAATCTCTTCATACAGATATAGGAGACGGAACCTCTGAATTAACTGTTATTGAAGGAGTTAATCCAGTACAAGGATTAAGTAAGGGGAAAAGACTTGGAGTAGGTCATGCGTCGGATTTAGCAATTAGACTTTTGCGAGAGCAAATAAATATTAGCGACAAATTCACAAGACAGCAGCTGCAAGATTGGCTTGAACGTGATAACGAAAAGGGTGAGATTGCAAGAGATTTGATGAAAGAAGCAACATATGGACAAGCTCAATCTCTTCTAGAAGAAATACAATTAGCTTATCAAGAGTTAGCGTCATCGGATGTTGATTATGCATTTGTTCATGGTGGTGGAAGCGTAACATTTAAAGATGATTTACGTGAAGAATTAATGAGTTTTGCTGAAAGTAACCATTTTAGAGTAGTGTGGATTCCTAAAGAATTTGCAACGAATATGAACTCTCGTGGAACTTTCTACTTAGCAAAAGCTTTATATACTAAATAAAACTAAAAGGGGTCATCCTGGCCCCTTCTTATTAGTTTTTAGGAGTGTGGTTTTTATGTCTAACAATAATGAAGAAATAAAATTAAAAGAAACTTTTCTAATAAATATAAAATCTAGAAATGATGAGAAGAAATTAAAATTTAGTAAATGGCTCCAGGCACAAAGTAACCCACAAAATAGTTTTTTATCATTAATTGAACATTGTATAGATCGTTTTGGTTATGAAGATGTAACTGATCATGAAATCGCAAAAAAGTTACATACAGAAATACTTTACTTCAATAATCAGAAGATATCTGAGGTAACAGAAAAGTCAGAGCAGGTAATTAAATCACTAAATGAAACAAAAGCTAATCATATTGAAGAAGAATTGAAAACTAATAATTTTGTTACTGAATCTAAAAATAATGGTGTTGCTAATAAAGAAGAATCAACAGAAAATAAAAATGAAAAACCTGAAATAGACTTAACTTCATTTTGAAAATATTATCTAAACTAACTTTAAAGGAGTACATCTTTAATGAAAAATAATAATGTGAACGGCATTGAATCAGTAAAAGCATCATTAGGCATGGAAGGGTTAAAGTTATCCAAAGAACAAGAACAACTAATTATCGATAGTGTGGAAGGAAGAATTTCTGAAGAAGAATTTAACAAACGAGCAAGGGAATTAGCTAATGGCTAATTATAAAAGTCAATCAATTCATGAATACGAAGGTACAAATGTATTAATAAATAAATTTAATGAGAGAGATCCAGAAAAATTAAATCAATTAGATGCACTATATACTGGTAGAAGAATGTTGCAGCTGCAAAACAAACCAATGTATGGTGCATTTGGTTTGAAACATCTACAAAAAATACATAAATTTATTTTTCAAGATATATATCCTTTTGCTGGAGAACTTCGCCAAGAACAAATTGAAAAGGGAACTACACCTTTCGCCCATCCATTGCACCTTGATGAGAATGCAAGAAGTTTATTTAAGGATTTAAAAAATGAAAAGTTTCTAAAAGGTTTAGATAAAGAAAAGTTTAGTGAAAGAGCTTCTCATTATTTAACTGAAATAAATATACTGCATCCATTTCGTGAAGGAAATGGTAGAACACAACGTGAATTTTTAAGAACTTTAGGATTGAAAAATGGATTTGAAATAGATTGGTCACGTATGGATGGGAATGAGATGCTGCAAGCCTCAATAAAGTCTGTCTTTCGTGATAATCAATTTGTTGATATTTTTAAACAAGTCATTGTTAATGATGAACCTAATTTGGATTTGATAAAGGAATTTAATTCTTTATCCAAAAAGAATGAATTAGAATTATAAAATTCAATGGAATAAAAGAACTAATTTATAGTTTTATTCAATTAATAATCAAGTAGGAGTTATTATGTTTATTATTACTATGTTGATGGCTTTTTTTGTTTTTTCTATATTTGTTTTAATTTTCACCTTTATTATGTGTTGGCGATCCAGAGAAGTATTCCCAGTTGATATACTTAGATTTAAAGGAGCGTTAATAATGTTAGTTTCAACAGGGATATTATTAATACTCAAAGAGAAAGTAATTAACATTTATAATACGGTTAGTACATATATTTCAAATTTAAATACATTATTATTAATTATTTTAATTCTTGTTATTATAATTGGAATTGTGAAAGTAAGGTATAAAGATAATTAAATAAAATGATGTTAAAAATACTACTTTATTTGTTTTTTGTTATAAGTAGAGTAATCCATATGAAATAAAAAATAAATATCTTCGACCTTAATTTGTAAAACCAACTGCTGAAGAATTTTAAAGTGAAAGTATAAGAAATTATAAGAGAAGAAATGAATAATATCATTTCTTCTCTTTTTTGTGTTTTTCTAACTTGTTCGATTTTACATATAAAGAAAACTGAGAAAAAATTTCTTCAATATAGTGAAGATCATTCTCGAATAGATCAAAGTATTTTTCTGAGAGTGCCCCAATCTGAATTAATCTTCTGGTACGTTTCTTTCTGTTTTCTTTACTTAAAGAATGTTCAAATATTTTCTTTTCTCTTTCTAACTTTTTAATTTGAGCATCTATTTTATTGAGCTGGTTGTCCATTATTTACATCACTCGCAGATTCACTTGGTAATGAATCTTTTGTTAGTAATTCAAGAGTATCCATAAAGGAATATATCTCATCAAGTGATTTGTTTTCTAGATTGAATTTCTCAAGAAACTTTTTTCCAGTACTTCTCTCTAGTTTGGTGATTTCTCTTTTCTTTTTGTCTTGTAGCTTCTTAATCTGTTCGTCAATTGAAAGTATTTTTGATTGTGTATTTTGCGACATTTTAAATCCCCTTAAAGTATTTTCTATAATCTTATCAAATTTCCTTTTATGCTTCAAATACTATCGAAAATATTTAAGGTATTTATTGAGAGTGTGACTACATAGTGGTAGAATATATCCATAACGAAGTGACAAATGGCGCACTTATACACTCTACCGAGTGTGTGCTAAAATCTGTGAGAACTAGGTTCTCTCAAGATTTCCGTCAGGCGTGTTTGTTAAAATTCGCTTCGCTCATGTTTTATAGAAAGGAGATTCCTCAATGGCTATTTATCATTTTAGTGGACAGATTATGAGCAGAATATCTAAACACACTGGAAAACCTAAAAGTCCTTTAGCAGCTGCTGCATATCGTTCGGGAGAAAGGTTAACTGATGAAATAGATAATCAGGAATTCTTCTATAAACGTGATGTTGCGCCTGTCACTCATATTCTTTCACCAAAAAATGCTCCTGAATGGACTTCTAATCGTGAAAGATTATGGAATGAAGTTAATAAAATTGAGAAAAATTACAATGCTCAATTTGCGAGAGAATTTAATGTTGCTCTTCCAGTTGAGCTTTCAAATGAACAACAAGAGAAATTGACTTTAGATTTCTGTCAAACAGCTTTTGTTGATCGTGGAATGGTTGCAGATATAGCGATACATAGAGATGATAAAAATAATCCTCACTTTCATGTAATGTTAACAGTTAGACCTTTTAATGAAGATGGATCTTGGGGAATTAAAGCGAAAAGAGAATATAAGTTTGATCAGTCTGGTAATCACATTTTAGATAAAAAAGGAAAGAAAGCATTTAATAAAATTGAAACTACTGATTGGAACAATAAAGATGTTTTTAATTCTTGGAGAAAAATGTGGGCTGATAAAGCGAATAAATATTTAAATGAAAATGGAGTTAAAGAAACTATTTCCCACCTTTCAAATGAAGATCGTGGTATTGAGCAAATGCCAACAATTCATGAAGGTTACGTTGCAAGAAAAATGGAGAAAAACGGACAAAAATCTGAACGTGTTTCCTTTAATAAAGAAGTAAAAAAATACAATAAAACAATTTCAGATTTACAGAAATTCAAAGCAAAAAAGGAACAATTAAGTTATCAAGATAAATTTGTTAGAAAGTTCTCTCCGATGGAAAAAAAGCATCTTAGTGATATTGCAAAAGAATTAAAGATGTTTGTAAACTTTAAAACTATAAACGAGAGAAAAGAACAGCTCATAGGTTGGAAAAAGTCTATTCAATTTACTAAAGATAATGAAAAGAAATTGAGCCAATTATCTAAGATTGAAAAACAAGAAAATTTAATTTTCACTGCTGAAGAAATCTTTAATTCTGAAAGTACAAGATTTTTACAACAATATTACCCAACATGGGATGTCGATAGTTTTAATCTAGATGAAAAAATTGCAATTGTAGAAAGAACAATTGAAAATAAAATGTTACTGTCTGACGATGAATTGGATGAAATTGAATATGAAGTAACTTCAGATAAATTACTATCAGAAATCAACAGTTTAATCCACAATAGATATGCATTTGTTATAACCATTAATAACAAGTTAGAAGAATTAATTCATTCTAGAAATACTTTGGAAAAGCAATTAAATATTTCACCAAGTCAATTTGGTAAATCATTAAAAGAAGCAGCATTAAAGCATCCACAAGAGATTGAAAAGTGGAAACTTATTATGAATAATACTAAAGAATTATTTACAGCTCGTGACTTAATAAATGATTTTTATAACTTGGAAATCATTAAGTGGTATCCTTCTGTCAATGTTGAAAAATTATCACTCGAAGAGAAAGAAATTTTAGTTGTCGGTACAGAGTATTATGAAAAACCTATAACATTAGAATCTATTCATAATCTACAGCGCTATACAACTGAGGAGCAAACAATACTAATCAAGTTATTGACTAGTGGTGAATCTGGAAGTGCTGAAAATATTAATAACATGTTCCCTAACTTCCAAGTGAATAATCCTCGTTACCTAATGTTCTTTAAAGATGAGTGTTTAAGAAATATTAATGAATTACCGAAAAATGTAGCGAAAAAATTAAAAGAAATCGATCCGACTAAATTTGCTGAAGATGAGATTAGTAATAGCCTGCTTATTAAAGACGTGGATATGAGCATGAACGAAGAAATTGACAATTATAACACGGATAATTCAATTTCATTTATTCCTTCAGGTGTTACGAGTGGATTGTTCCAAGGTATTTTAGAAAAGAGAAACTTTGCATCTAAACAACAATTTGAAGATGACTTGAAATCTAAGAAAACCAAGAAGAAAAATATTCATAGATCTGGCCCATCACTATAGGTTCAATGAATAAATATTGGAGTGATACTAGTTGGCGAAAAGTAATTTCAAACGAAAATCTTATGAAGAAAGACAAGCCGAGATACAAGCGAATTACGATAAGTTAATGAACGGTGTTAAAAATGCAGCTGCAAGTCCTGAAGATTATATGCAATATTTAAACTTTGCTAGTAAGTTTCCAAAAAGATCTGTGCGAAATCAAATGTTAATTTACTTGCAAAAGCCTGATGCTCATTTGGTTGCTGGTATGAAAACTTGGAACAAGTTTGGAAGGCAAGTTGTAAAAGGATCTAAGGCAATTCAAATTTATGCTCCGATTAAAGTTAAAGAAAAAGAGATAGATAAAAAAACAAACAAGGAAGTAGAAAAAACTGTTCTTAAAGGATTTAAGATGGTTAATGTTTTTGATGTGAACGATACAAAAGGAGTACCATTACCACTTAATCCATTAGTACCTGAAAACGTAAAAGAAAGTGAGTTTGCAGAAAAAACGTATAAGCATGTTGTAAATGAATTACAAAAAGAGCTTCCTATAGAATTAGATGATAAATATTCAGATACTAGTAATGGTTATTACAATCGCTTAGAACATAAAATTGTGATAAATGCCAATGAACATCGTGATATTACAAATCAATATAAAACACTAATCCATGAATATGCTCACTCTATATTTCATAATGAAACAGGAAAATATAAAGGTTACGACAAGGACTCTAAAGAAGTACAGGCGGAAAGTGTTGCTTATTTAGTAACGAAGAGCTTCGGTATGGATACAAGTGATTATAGCTTTGCTTATATAAAAGGATGGGCTTCAGGTAAGGATGAGGAACTGCTACTTGCTTATCAGGTAGACATTCAAAAGGAAAGCGCAGGTATTATAAAGAAAATCGAGGATGTAATAATAGAAAGAAATATCTCCTTTAATGTTCCAGCAGTTTTAGATAGTAATACTACTTCGGTTGAAGAAGGTGAACAGCAGCTATCATTAATCAAATATGGAGATACATATACGATAGCTAAAGGTGAATACAAGGATAGTTCTTTAAACAGCATAGAAGGTTTAAAAAAACTTGGAGTGTCATTTGAAAGTCGGGGAGAAGCAGAAATAGCTTTTGAAATAATGAAAGGGCATATACCGTTACAAAGCGCTGAAAAGATTGGTAATGGAAAAGGGAAGATTCATGTATTTCAAAGAAATTTAGTTGATCCTACAGATCAATTAGAGAAAACAATGTATTTTGTAGGTGTTCCAAGTTTTACAAATATAAAAGCATTGACTGCTCTTACACCAGATAAAGAAATAGCTATGTCTAACTTAAGTAAGATGATATCAACAAAAGATGATATAGGTGAAAACGAAAAAATACAAAAGGATTTATCAACTAGAGACCTTGATAAGGATGGTCTTACGGATCTTCAAGAAATCAGAACAGGTAGTGATCCGACCAATCCTGATACAAATAGTGATGGGATACCTGATAATCGAGATATCCATCCCCGCAGCGTGAAGAAAAATCAGCCAGATTTAGAGTTATCCCTTTAATAATATATAAACAAGGAGTGTATAAATTGAGAGAGTATTATTTATATGAAATTGAAGCAGATGAAAAACCTGTCTACAACATCGGAGAATGGGAAAATGAAAATCATCTCACTCAGGACTCCAAAATAGCCCGAGAAACGATTGCTATTGCTTATGGGGAAGTAGAAGGTGGAAAGTACATAGAGCTATTTGAGAAGTCTCCTGTAGCTTGAGAACAGTATATGAAACAAAAAAGTGTTAGGGAATAATCCCTAACACTTTTTCTACAAGGTCCTAAATTTATATGCCGAATCAGGATTACCGACCCCTTTTTGTTTGCCGTTATACAGGGGTAACGACTTCCTTTTTATCAGTCGCTCAGGAAGTGGCGACACACTTAATTATGTATCTTATTATAGATTCTAAAATTAATATATTCAAATCATTATACTTAGCAATATATATAAAATAAAACCCTCTTATTTATTGCTGGATGCTTTTTTATTCTTTAGGGTAATTCCTCCGTACTTTTTTTCGCTACGCATTATCATTTTCTTAGCTAATAACTGAGCCTCTTCTTTCGACATTTTCATACTTAATCTCCTCTCTCCACTTCATTTGTATAAGTATGGACAAATTCTGAATATTTTAAACAATCCTCCCTCTGCCCAAAATATATTTAGTACATTTAGACAGTGTCCTAAGCTTAACGATTAAAAAGTGGAAATCAAAGAAAGGAATGTAATTTAAAAACGCACGATAAAATAGTGTATATTTCGACTTCTTGAGAAAGAACGTTTGTTCTGTTATATTATTCTTAGTAAGCCTCAATAAGTTTCTTATTTTTTATCAGGGAGTGGAGTAATGACAAAAATTATAGAAAAACACAGGGTTATATTGGAGCATTCCATTTATTTGCCACTTGTTTTATCAGTTCTGGAATATGATCGCAAAGTAACCCAAAAGGCGCCCTTTAAAATTAAAAGAGTTTATTTAAATTTAATTGAGTTTACCATGCTCAAGGTACAGAAAGATCTAAAGGTAGTTCGTGATAAAATGCGAAAGCTTAATATGAAAACAGTACCTGGCAACAATGATGGAGTTTTTACGGAGTACGAATTTTATTATAAGGGTTACCATGAGCAGCATCGGTATTTCAATGCTAATTTAAGAAACAACACTGAAAAGCTACTTAAATACTATTTCACTAAGGATTTAACTAAATAAAAAGCACATTGCTACGATGCAATGTGCTCACCCCAACTATAGAAAGAAGGAATTCTTAATAATCCTTGTGAAGTTAGGTTTCTATATTTAACGATACATGGTATAGGGCTTTTTAAGGAGTAAAACTTATCATTATCAGTATCTTTGCTCCTATCAATATTTTTATAAAGTATAGATCGCTCCGCTCCAGATGCAAATTCCATAACTCCTGCATACCTTCCATCTTTAAAAGTTAAAACAGCTCCAAATTTTTCTTTTCTTATTTTGGTTATAAAAACTGGTTCATATTTATAGTTAATTACTTTTAACCAGGCATCAGAACGCTTATTCTTACTATAACGGCTGTCTGCCTTTTTAATAACAATACCCTCAAGATCATTCTCAACTACCTGAGTGAAGTAATCCTCCGCTCTTCCCTCTAAGTAAGGAACTGGAAATATGGTTGTATTTCCATTAGCTAAAATATTTTTTAGCATTTGTTTCCTCTCTGATAAAGGAAGGTTCATGATATCAACATTATTGCAATAGAGTATATCAAAAACACCATACTGAATGGGATTTTTGTTTTTAGAAGACATAAAGCGTTCCATAATAGACTCAAAACAAGGAACTCCGTCCTTTGTTACAATAACTTCTCCATCTAAAATAGTACCATCTGGAATAGGTAGTTTAGTCAGCTCCTGAAAAGTTGAAGTGCATTCATTCCCATGCCTAGTATATAAACGGATCTTCCCACTAAACTTTGTAAGTAGGAGCCTAATTCCATCTAATTTAAGTTCTGTATAGTAATCTTGATTATTTTTATAGTCAACCGCTTGTAAATCCACTGCGGTAATTCGCTCTAATAACATTGGGCTAATAAACAAAATATTCACCTCATTATAATGATATTCTTTTAAAGCGATAAATTCATTATGAGGTCAGTTCCAAGACAGGGAGAATTAACCTTGTATGTTTCCCTTTAATAGAAAAAGGATTGCTGCTGCAATCCTTTTTTGTTAGCTATTTATTTTAAATAATATTAACTCTTGTTTAGGATACTTTGAATATTTTTTTGAATTTCTTGTTCTCTTTTATTCTTTTCATCAATTTCAAGTTTTTGTTCCAAAATATAGATTATTGCAGCGTATACAGTATCGTAGTTTTCCAAACATTCTTGTTCTGAAAGTTCATGAATACCCTTGCTTAATATACTGTATAGAGATTTATTATTTACTAGGAACTTAGGTAAATAATCCTTAAGATAATCAATTTTTTCAGCCATACGTAAGTTTTTGAAATCCTCACTATTATCAGTTGGATTTTCTGTTAGAAGAATATCATATTGACCGTATATTAAACGCTCAAAGATTCTACGCAGATAAACAAATGAACCAATTCCTATGCCGTGAGATTTTAAGCCAGTTGAAGTATTTAGTTCTCTTATGATTTGTTTGTTCTGTTTTCCTTTTAATATTGATTTATATCTTTTAGAAGAATTATCAAATTCCCTTATGGATGGACTCTGGCCAATCTTAGTTAAATAACCTTTCTTATCTAGTGCAAATATAATATTGAATTTATGCTGCTCTTTTGCAGTACAATTTAATTCAATATTTAAAATACCATTTCTATCAAACAATAAATCTCTAACAGCTTTATATCTTTCTTCAAATACAGTTTCAGCGTGATTTACGTTAGCCTCATGAAGTTCCGAACTGTCAATATGATCAGATGTTAAAATATGATTTCTGATTGCCTCAGGAATCTCTATTGGGCTTTTATAAACAATCGGAACTGATTTATCGCAGAAGGGACAATAATGAAAGTTATTGATTTCTTCATTTAAGAAAATACTTTTCAGTGCTTGGAAATCTCTATTTTCCAAAAAATGCGTTAGGGTAAAGACACCTATGAGTTCACCACCACCATAAATGGCTTCGTTTTCATCTTCTATTTCGAACTCTGTATTAATTAGAATTTTGTTGTATAAAGGAAAGTCTAACAGTAATGAATATTCATCACCTATAAATTCATGTAATCTTTTCATTAATATCCGTCCTTAAGTTGAATTTAAATATATAAAAAGCTTATTAATCATGATGAATTGGTATATCTTAACAATATTAGATTGAAATGAATACAACTATACTTAAATGTAATTTTATCAAGAAAAACTATGAAAAAGGTGAGCATAAGCACCTTAAACAACATGGAATTGGACTTTCCTTATGAAATCTAATCATTGAAAGGGCAACGGAAGTTTGATATAGTTTACTCAAGAAAACTATTTAAAAACGATTAAACAGTATTACCACTTACATATTTGGTAATACTTGCAAGAAGTCTTAATATAGATAATATATAATTATCTAAACTAAGACTACTAAGAGTAAAAAAGCACATTCGTTGGAGCGAATGCGCTTTAAAACAAACATCGATACCAAAATACTTTGTAAAATTGATTTACACGTTTGGGCTGTCATTGTCTGTGTTTTTGGATTTTTTCTTAATTTCAGCGTTGGAGCGCTGTAATTTACGAATTGTCCAATAAAGGGCACAGACTAAAACCCAAACAGTCGACCAGTTGCTAAAAACATACCGAATCACTCCTAAAAGTGTCGGCTCAATTGCCCCCGAAATAAAACCATTAGCAATATGTTCTATGCTACCAGGTAGTTCGTTCACTATGAGTGAGTTTAATAATTCATTCATTAAATCATTTTTCAAGTTCTCACCTCCCAAAGAAAAGGAAGAGAAGAGTAGTTAACAATTAATGAATTCCAACCATTGAACAGTCGATAAACTTTCAATAATTAACATCAGTCCCCCAATTTCGAATTTCACAAAACCCTTATGTATGAAGACTCTAAGCTAGTATTTATAAAACCTATTAAACCCTTTTTTGGAACTTGAGTCAATAAAGTCTCTTTGAATTTCTTAGTCAACAAAATTACTCAAATTTTAACGATTTTCGATTTGAATTTACTCTAAAAAAATACAAAAAGCCTTTGAGAGTAGTCCTCATAAGACTTTTTTTATACGAAAATATATTCTATTTATCTACCTTTTATTAAATAACTTTATAAATAGTTACGAGAAGACACCAAATTATTTTCTATTTTGGTGTCTTTTTCTTTTTATAAAGTGCGAATTTAGTTTCAAACGATATTATTTGCCGAATAAATGTCCCAATTTGAATTTTACTTCGCTAAATAAGTATGTAGGACATCTTTAATTGCTGTGCAAAATTATTTTCAACTTATGTACCATTAGTAGGATTTTTTATTTTTCTTTAGAAATTGTTTAAATTTTCGCCTACTAATTTCACCTTATATATTAGAAGGATTTCTTTGTCCAGAAACAAGAACAACTTGCATGTATTAGGATGAAAGGGTTAGAAATTAAAAGTAATTCGCAATATTTTTCTATCTAAAAATTTTATCGGCTTAAATGACCCACAATTGATCTCCTTTCACTATAACTACATTGTAACAAGGTTATGTCACAGTTTTACTTTTTCTCTCTAATTGTAGAAGTGTATACAACTGTAGCTTTATAAGCATTGTTGGGACTATTAGGTGGATAAAAAAGTTTTTCTGAAGATTAGGGATTTATTTTTAAAAGTATCGGCTTATATTAGGTAATTAATTTTATTAGGTACTTAACTTTTTCGATTTAACTGCTTATAAGTTAACGAAGGCAATTTTATCCTTTAATGAATGTCCCAATATCCTAATTATTGCAAGTTGTACTATTGAACACTAAAAAAATATGGAGGTTTACCAAAATGAAAAATACTTTACAATCAATCAATGAACTATTGCATGAGATAAGCAGGAGGAAAGAAGATCATCTTCTTAGCAGCCTGTATAAAGATAACATCCTGGATGATCTTTATTCAGATGCTCTTTTTATTAAAATCACACTAGAAGGCAATTCTTTAAATGGACAGGTATTAAAAGATCTTGAGATTCATATGAAGCATTTCTTATCTATTATCCAGGAAGATTGCTTTTCTCCCTTCTTCTACTTAACAGCAGATATAGAAAGATTATTAGAATAAGTGCTTTATTTGGGCGGCAGCACTGACTACTGGATAACCAGCTGCCTCCCTTTGGTCCGCATCTGCTAACCAGTAGTAGGTGTCGCTACGGCACTAAAAAGCTCGCTAACCACGGACTGTACGGCTTGCGCCTACATTCCGTAGGTTCCAGATCTTTTTGCCTTTCAGGCCGCACCGCACGAGCCGAAAACCATCAAAACATAAAGAAACGTAAAACCAAAGGATAGCAGGCTAACGCCTGCTTTTTTATTTGAGTCATTTTTCCCCTTTTGCCTTCAGTATGGTATTGATTCGCAAGGCCACTAAGGCTGCAACAGGCAGGGCACCCGAACCTTCCCTGCTGCAGCCTAAGTGGCCGAGGAAATAGGTCAAGGGGACAAAAACTTTTTCGTTTAAGGGCAAAATCGGAACGAAAAACTTTCTGTCTTTAACCCTTGACCCATTCCCTATGCGATCAATTCATACTCCATGTCAAAACGGGAAAAATAATTCCCATTTAGGGAACAGCCTTCCATACGGAAGACAAAAGAAAAATGAAATTCAAAGGAGCAAAATCAAATGATTCTTAAAAACTTACAAAATCAAATAATAAAAAATGTAAAAGTTCATGTGGAAAACAGTAAAATCTTTAATTTTGAGGGACTGGAGTTTAGGCACTATGATAATGGAATTTTTAAGTTTTTAAGCTTTGAAAAGGAAATGAAAATTAAAACTATGATTAAGTTTGACCCTTATAATGGTCAAGTTTCTGCAGTATTTGAAGATAATAGAGAAACTTCTTGGCTTATTGGAGAAATCACAGAATTGCAAAACTAAAGGAAAGGAAGATCCTTTCCTTCCTAAAATAAATTATTGGGGGAATTAGATATGCCGTACAAATGGGAAAAAGAAAGTTTGCAAAAATATGGAGAACAAGCAACTCAAAATTTAATTGCTGGACAAAGAAGATATGAAGAACAGCATAAGGATAATGATTATAAACACTGTGGGAAAGGAAATGAAGGAGCAATTATCGAGTGGGGGAATGGCAACCCTTTTATTATGCACTATGGATTGTGGAGCAATGGCCGATGTGAATTTTGTGGTAGATATTCGGGGGGAAATTAATGAATAACAATAACATAACTATTTACGGATATATAAATAAGCTGAAACAAATTAAACAAGGAGAATTTGAAGGAGTCGTAAGCGCCTTTTATAAGGTGCCTTACGACTGGATGGAAAACATAGTACTTTGTTTAGGATACAAATCCATTAATGAATTTTTGGACACATATACATATGACAATACAGATGAAATTATTGATTTTGCTATTGAAGATGGGATGCTGATTGAATGCGGTGCTGAAGAAAAGATCCTTGAGACGATGGCAGAATGGTGTCCTCATTGTTGCGCTGAAGTAGAACTTCCATTGATTTTTAAAAAACATATTTGTCCTAATTGCAAATTTGAAATTATACCGTGTGCTCAATGTGAAAAACAAAATTGTGGCCATTGCCCTTTAGCTTCTTAACTCGTATACTCATATACTTGTATGCAAGCATATAAGTATATGAGTATACATTAACAATGAAAATCTTATCTTATAACAAAAGGAGAATCATAAATAATGAATTCAAAACAAGCCTATTTACTAGCCAATGAAGGTACTTACATTACAGTGACTATGAATAGTGGGGAAGTTATTAGTGGCAACGCAGACCATATTAGCAAGTATTATGACTTCATTATCCTAATTGATGAATTTGGTTACGAATATGAATTAGAACTAAATGAAATCAAAAGCTATTATCCAGCGATTAAACTCTACACTAATAAAGCTGGAGTAGAGACAATGGAAGAAAACACATACACATTTTATGCGTGGGAACATAACTCAAAATCCTACGCTACTCAAGTAGAGCGAAATATTGTTCAGGGCAACATTGCTATCTTAGTTCCAAAACGCAATGCAAACTCTCACCAGTATCAGCTAGGTGTATACCAATGTAAAGGAGGGAAACTAGCATGACAGTACAATATTTCCAATCAAAAGGCTGTCTTGTAGCTACCTATGCACCTAATCAGGTAGTAGCACATGTTCCACACAGTCTATACGCTTCAGCTAAACAATACCTTTACATGCAGGAGATTTCACATTCAGTCCATATTAATCCTGATTACGATTCTATAGTGCTGTTCATCTTTGAAGGCAATCTAGATATACCAGAATGGGAGTTACAATGTGATTCCCTCCATTATGAAAATTACATGTATTTACTCGATTACAAAGAACTTTGGATAGACGATGGAAAGAGCCAACCTAAACTTATGGCAATGGATTTATTACCTGATTTACTTCGTAGTTCGTTAGAAAAAGCGCTAAAGGAGTGGTACATATGAAAAACCTATATTCCATTACAGACCTATTGCAAGATCTGCAGGTGGTTGTCGATTATAACTATTGCCAACTAGAAAAAGTAGACGGCGACCAAAGTAACGCTAATATAATTACCCTATTCGATGAAGAAGAAGGTGTATCTATATTTGACCCTTTCTTGTGTACTACCTTGATGAATAAAGTAGATCCTTTGACATACGGCAGAGAAAATCTTGAACAGATGATAAGTGAATACAGACTATTATTAGTATCCGAATGACCAAATAAAATCCTTTCTGTCTATAAGAAAGGATTTTATTTTAATGATTTTCGGTAGATCATAAAACAGATCAATAATAAAAAAAGGAAGAAACGAGAAATGGCTAAAAGGCAGCCATTTCCCGTTTCTTCTTATTTAAATTCCCCACCCACCCCCCTTAAAACCAACTATTGGCCCCTGTTCATCCTCACTATAGCTCAGTCGTCATTCCAGGCAAGGGAGCGAAAAAATTTTTATTTCTAGTTAAACACCGCTCTTATCGTGGTTTGACCTGGTGCGTCTCTTTCAAGGTGTGATGAAAAAGCATATCACACCTTTCCGTTCCTCCCATCTCAACCACGTTAAGGTTTTGGTCGTTCTTTGACCTGGTGCGTCCCTTCAGTCCTCCCATCCCAAGAACGAATTCAAAACTCGACTATATATTGCGGAAATAAAATTTTTTTCGCTTTTTCCCTTGCCTTCCAATCCTCCTTCGCTTCCGTTACAGATGAACAGGGGAAAAGAAAAAACATTCAAACCCTAAAACCTTGAAACATCTGGAGGAGTATTTATATGAAAATTCAAAGCATTACTTATGAATTGGTGAACGGTATGTATGAAGGAAAAAGGTACGATATAGATAGATATTTCATTGTAGGTAGAAGACCTTTATCTACTCATGAGCTTACTGTTTATGTGAACCATTTAGACAAAACTATATCAGGTGATTGTATCCGTTACGGCTCATGGGGAGATATAGACCTTGATGAAGTAATGGAAATGTTAAAAATAGTAGAAGATGCTGGAGAGTTAAAAAGACCTTATGACGGTTACAAAGGTAAATAGGAGGGCTTGACGAATGAATATATCTCCATTGGATAAACAATTTTATTCTCATTACTGTAAGATTTGTAGGGCTTCTTTAAATGAGTTAATGGAAGATAAATGTACGGATTGTGGCTCAATTAATGTTGATTTGATTTATTACACGCTACAAGATGAACAAAGCAAAATGGTATGGACATATCTAAATGCTAACAAACTAATCGAGTTAGCTAAGAAATCTATCCACCATCATGACCCATCATTTAATTTTAATGAGTTTTCACTTGATAAAGCAATTAAAGCATTAGAAGCCGATGAATATTGCGTTACAGTACAGCAATGGATATTCACTATGACTAAAGATGAACTGGAAACGAAAGGCTGTGAGTGCGGAAACAAAGGACTTCTTCAGCTGGATATAAAGGAATTTGAATGTAAAGATTGTAGAAAAATTTATAGGATTGTTAATTGAATATAGGTGGTTAATCATAATGAAAAGGCAAGTGTAGAGCTTGTCTTTTTTGTCGTGTTGGTGTGGCCTGAATTTGCTCCAGCGCCGCTGCTTAACGTGGTATGACCTGGTGCGTCTCTCCGAGGTGTGATTTATTATCATATCACACCCCTCCATTCCTCCCATCCCAACCACGTTTAAGGTTTTGATCGTTCTTTGACCTGCTGCGTCCCTTCGGTCCTCCCATTTCAAGAACGAGAGCAAAACACCAGCTGAGAATATACTTAATCTTAAAATGTTAATATAAAATTAAAATTTTACGCATTCATAAATTTTAATTTTATATTCTTATAAAGAAGTTTGATAAGAACTTTTTAGAGATTAAATGTACAACAAAAAACAGGTAATTATCATACCTGCTTTAATCCAGCAACTTTTCTTGCTGGCTCTATTACGTTTTTTTCAAAGCTTTCTACAAACTCTTTTTGGCTTACATATTTCCCAGGTATAAAACTAACTTCCATGTTTTCTTTTTCTTCTTCGATGATTGCGAAATAGTCATTTTTTCCTTGGATTAAGCGATCTTTGAACTGTTGTTTCATGATTTCTACCCATTCTTCTTGACCTTCATTATACTGGATAGAAATTTTAAAGCGAGGATTTAAAGTCATAATTCCACCTCTTTTGTAAGAAATTTCTGTTAATTATACTAATGAAATTATAACAATAAATGTAATAAATAATCAATTGTGGAACATTTAATGAACTAGTAAAAAGAATATAAAAAATATCGTTTTGGTCATACGTCTTCCCCATCCCCCATATATATATAAATATCTTAAGGACACTAGGACAGTGTCCTAAACTAAAAATAAGAAATGGACTGATAAATATGAAGAAAGTAGAAGTAGTAAAAGATAAAATTAGAAAAGTACGTTCAGATAAAAAAAGAGATGTTAAGCCAACAATATCTGCTGAACTGAAAAATTGTGTCTATCGACTTTCTTATATTACAAATACACCTGTTAAAGATGTAGTTGAAATAATTTGTGAAAAAGGATTGGAATCTAGAAAAGTTTTAGAGTATCTTTCTCAATACTTCAGAAGAGATTATCATTTTGTAAATACCATTTTTATTGGAGATCCAGGAAGGGAATCTCTTCAGAAGAAATCACAATCAGGAAAAAATGAGCGCATTACCACAAGATTTAACCAAGATACATATGAGAAAATAAAATACTTATCAGGTGCATTAGATGTAACTCCCTCGAAGGCAACCGCACTATTATTGGAAGCGAGTATAAGAAATACAGAACTATTAAATTCTTATATGAGAACCTTTTTACGTGGCACTTTAGATAAAATGAGATTGAAGGAATTAAAACAAGTGCAATCATTTGTTAAGAAGAGCAATCCATATAGTAAGGAAACTTCATGGTTTGATTTAATTGATACGATTGTAGAAGATGTTAAAGATAATACAGTTAACATTAAAGAGTCCATTACAACTTGGTTAGATAGGCTTAAATAAAGCACAAATAGCCCTAATAGATATGCTTTAGGGCAACAACTTCCTTTAATGCTAAAGTTCTATATAAGAGTACCTATCTTACCAGCAACTTAAAGGCACACACTTTAGGTATTGTTTCTTTTGCCATTGTTCGAACAGGGCATCTGATATTTGTGTTTGGAGAAAACAATTTATTATTACTTTCAATATTCATCCTTTGTACTCGAAGGAGAGTAAGAATATCCGAGTTGCGCGCTAACTCATCCAGATAATAATATTTTGTTCCCATTCACCTTTTATCATTATGGACAAGTAAAACAAATTTTAAAACATTTATTAAAGGGAAATATGATATCAGCCCTTTTTCATAGCCCTTTCTATCACACTTTTTTCCACCGCAATTAAATTATCCTTATATTCTGTAAGTAAATTATAAAAGCACTCTTTGTCTACTTGATATACTTTTTTAAATGTTCTTTCCTCTTTAAAAATCTGAATAGCCTCTTTGCTTAATGTAGAAAGCATCCTTTCTCTTGAATCTGCTTCCACAACTTGACTTGTAGTTATAAGCTTATTTTCCTCATTTAAATCGGTTATATCTTCAGAGAATGAAATTAAATCAAAGAACATGTTTTCATCCTCCATTAGAAAGCGAAGTCTAGAAATTGTATAGGTATAAAGGGGAAATGTAGGGAAACCATCTGTATAAATTACATTTTTCATTTTTTCTCTCCAGTAATTAAATATCATTAAAAAAAAACCGATTTAATGTCTCCATTAGAACGGCTTTTAGAGGATTTTATAAAGTCAAATTGACTTATTCTCATGCGACGAAACATGAGAATAAATTAATTTTAACATAAAAATTTAAATATATTAGGATTTAATCTCTATTAAATTAAAACAATATCTTTTTATAATGTAAAAACGTTATAAATAAATCAAAATATATATAATTTTATAATGTATTTATGTTATAATTGTATTAAGGGAGGAGTGGCAAAATGAATTTAGTTTTTCGATTGGCTATTGAAAAAAAGAAACTTAAAAGGCATCAACTAGTAGTAATTAAAGCTCAAAAGAAAGAGTTTCGGTTTACGATTGGTGAGCTAATACAGTTAATTGATCGGAAGATCGGATATGAAAAAGAATTCATAAATCAAACCATAATGATTATGTTGTTATTAGATTACGACATATGGGAAATTTTGATTTTTTTAGCAAAAACTCATATTATGGAAAATAGTAATTATTGAGGTGATGGTCAATTGTTAAAGGATTTCACAATAGAAATTGAAAGTAAAAGAAAAGAAATGATAAGGATAGGATTGGAAAAGGGCTTAACTCATAAACAAACAATTAAAATAAGTCAGGAAATAGATGAATTAATGAACTTATGGATTAATACTAAAAGACAAACTTAAAAGCCTTATTAAAGGGAAAAGGAAAATTCATTTAAATAATAGTTATAAAAAAATGTATACAAATACTCATATTTTACTAGTTTTTCTTTGCTTTTATAATGTATAAATGTTATAATTGTATTATAAAGGAGGTAAGGAAAACAACAAAAAAAGAGCAAATCTAATATATGCTCAATAGAGTAAACAATCACTCAAAAGAAAAAGGAGAGCGCAGAATGGCACATAACTTAGAACTGGTAAAAGAAATCGTAAGGATTAAGCAAGTTGTAACGGAGAGTGAATTAGAAAGAAAGATAATTACATCTCCAGATGATGCTGCTGCGATTGCGACAGAATACATAGGAGACGAGGATAGAGAAGTTTTCTTAGTAATGGTTTTAAATACTAAAAACCAAGTGAACGCAGTTCATAGATGTCATGTAGGTAGTATTAATGCCAGCATCGCACATCCAAGAGAAATATTTAAAGCAGCTATTTTAAATAACGGAGCATCAATTATGGTTGCACATAATCATCCTTCTTATAATCCAGAGCCATCAAATGAGGATATCCAAGTAACCTTAAGACTTCAAGAAGCTGGCGCCCTATTAGGAATAGAACTCCTTGATAGCTTAATAGTTACACAAAATCCCCAAAAATATATCTCATTAAGAACTAAGGGATATATTTAAAAAATAAGGAGGGAAGGGAATCCTTTCCTTCCCTCCTTTCTATACTTCAATCAACTTGATCTACAGGGAAATTAACACTTAATAAAAATGGTGGTTTGCAAACAAATTCTATTGACAATTTTTAGCGGTTTAAATAATTAAATAATAATTTAGGAGATGATTCAGATGTATAGAGTTCTACAAGAAAAGTTTATATTAGTAGGTTACGAGCGTGAAGAAAAGTACGCGATTCTCAAATAAGAGAAATATGACACCAAAAAAAGTAATGATGGAAATTTCTTGCAAGGTGTATTTTATGAAACATTATTAAGCTTGGTATTATGGATTTCATTCTTTGGTTGGATAAAAATATTTATTCATTATTAGAAACAAAGGAGTATAAATTAGATTGTTAAAGTATTATATATTGCGTACAAATTATATGAAAATTATTATACATTCAACTTCTATTAAAAGTGCTGTAGAAATATTTAAACAGTACTATCCTAACTCATCTTATAGTATTCGTAAGTTAAAACTAAATGACCTAGCGAAGAATAGTGACACGCCTTTATTAGTGCTACCAGAAATACAATATTTATAAAAATACTGTTTTTAATTATGAAAAAATTTTTTAATGGGTTATTGGTTATGTTATAATCTCAGGGAGGAACAAAAGATAAAAACTTTTTCGTTTTTTCTTTTGATTGATTGTTTAATTTGCTCCTAATTAGGAGCCTTTTTTTACAAATATTTTAATGTATTGATGTTATAAATGTGTCTTATTAAACGACTAATAAAATAAAAGTTGGAGGGATTTAAATGAAGTTTACGAGTATGGAACATCAGAAACGTTTTTTTGAAATTAAAAAGCAAATGCCTTCTAATCTCAATGGGAATAATAAATTATTATCTATTGCTTATATTATGTCCAGCAGCAATGAACTTAAAAACAAGATACAACCCTATATTCAATGGGGTAAAGGATTTGATTATGAAAAGATGGTTAAGGAAGTCTCGTTTTCTAAAGCAGAATTGATTTTAGTAAAAGCTTCAGTTACTTTTTTTGATAATGGTGTAATCCTTCAGTTTGCTGAGGTATTTACAGAATTAGAATCACAAGAAAGGGAAATAGTTTTTAATGCTGCTGATATCAGATACTCCAAAAAAGATATTTATGAACAAACAGACGGTAATTTATATATTAAATAGTAAAGGTTGAATTTAGTTGAAACAATACTCCTTTAACATAACAGCAGTAACCTTGGAAGAGTTTAAAAAACTTCTTCCGACCCATAAAAGTAAAAAAATACTTAAAAGTTATTTACTTAATGAGTACGAACTTCCTGAGATACTCAGTGATCTACAAGCAGATTTTGAAAGTGAAAAAGTAGTACAGCCATATTGGATGGCGGACGATGAAATTAATAAGTTGGATTTACTAGTTAAGCAAGCAAAACTAAAAGATTATAATTTAAGTCGCTCTGCCATAATGAGAGATATAATGAAGAATTTAGTGGAATTATATAGAAATAATCCGATACAAAAAAGTGAGTACGGTAGACAAACTTTTAAAGTTCCGACAGGTACAAAGAAAAGGTTATCTTCGTTGATTGAGGATAGAGAGTTATCATATGAACTGTCTTCCTTCATTATGGAAGGATATATTCCTTCTAATAATTTCCCTTCAATGAGAAATCAAGAACAGGAGAATTTAGATTTTAAATCAGATATTGATGTTTTTAATAAGTTAGATGAAGTTGCTGAAGAATATGGATTCAAAAAAGGAAGAGCCAAAATCTTCAGGGATGCGCTTAGTCAATTTGAAAAATCGCTGCAGTCTAATCCAATTAAAAAGGCTGCATTAAAACAAGAGTTAAAATACCTTTTGGATGAGTATAAGACTATTGAAGATGTTGCGATTATTAGGGAAGTAATTAGTAACTACTTGAAAGAATGATTTTCGAAGTGAAGTTAAAAAAGCTTTTTGAAGCGAGGTAAAAGTATGATACTTAATAATCTATACAACTTTAAAAATCCTGTGAAGAACTTTCTTGATATTGACAGTATGAAATTTCCAGAGGATATATCTAATTTTGATATCAAAAATTTATCGTGGGCAGAACCCGTTAATTTTAGAGTGAAGAAAAAGAATAAACATAGGACACTAAAAATGCCTAATATATTAAATTTTGTGGCTGCATATGAACATTTTAAAGACATATCATCTTTTGGCTCTATTCAAGATATGGACCCTTCTCATAAAAGATTATCAGCAAACATAGAGACTGGAGATTTTTTATCAGGTGAGTATGAAAGGCATTTAGAAGAAGATTTTAATAGATTATGTATATATGATCAACTAATAAAAATGGATATAAAGGAATATTACGGAAGAATATACACACACCTAATAGACTATGAAGCACACGACGAACGTTATCTTTCTAATATGAATCTTGGAAAAACAAATGGCTTAATAATGGGGAATTATTTATCATTGTACTTCGCAGAGTCTAACTTAAAAAATATAAGTAATGATATTCAATCTAAAATTACCAGAGCAGGTATTGAATGTGAGTTCTCATACTTTTCTGACGATTTCTATTTCTTTTGTAATAAGAGTGATGCTGATAAGGTAATTATTATTTTTGATAAGGTGTTAGAAAAATATGAACTTGAAAGAAATGATAATAAAGAAGAAATATGGACATATGAAACTTTTAATAATTACAACTTGGTTGCAAGGTATTGGAAAAAAATTATTGCTCATTGCAATGTTAGATACAATAGGGAAAGCGAAGATAATAAATTATATTTTATAAATCAACTTGTATTTAGGATTTCTAATTTGGATGATGAAAAACTTAAGATAGTCTTTATCAATAACTTTTTTAAAACCAAATATTTTAGAGAGTTAGACTTAGAAACATTTCAGGTTAAGGAATACGATTATCACCAACTTTGCTTTCTACTAAGCTTATCTCCTGAGTCCCTATTATATTCTATTGATAAATTTAGTAATATGAGTAGCTTTGAAAATCAAAATTTGAAGAAATTTTTAAAAGTAAGATATAAACAAGCATTACAAAAATTATTTAATGAAGAGCAATTATATTATTACTATGCAATAAAAACCCTTGATTTTACAGATATATTGATTAATACAAAAGAAGCTGTCCTGAAGTCAAATAATCAATTATTGATTTCGTACTATCTTAGTGATGAACTATTTGTGGAAGAAGAAATTAATATATTAAAAAATAATGACGATGAACGCTTTTGGTTTCAAAATTATCATCTGATTCTGTATTCTCCAGAATTACTGAGTAATTTAGAAGCTAGTATTGATAGGTATTTAATCCCCAAAAGAGCTATAAAGGAAAGGCAAAAAAATGCGTATAAGGAATTCTATACTCAAAACTTACAATTAGAAATTCCTATAATAAGAGATATCCCAAGTGTCCTTGACGAAATAAAAGATTATTTGGAATTGAGAATAGAGGAAATGGAAATAGATTTTGACGATCAGGAAGATTAGCTGTAATTATTTAAGAAACTAATACTACTTCAAGTGAATTAAAAAAACTGAACCGCCAAAAAAAGCTGTTCAGTTTTTTCTTATTTTAATCTTTAATGCTTTTAGATTCCATCTGTTCTGCAGCTGTGATTTTACCCAAAAACCAATGGTACTTGCTTAAAACACTTAAATTCGGCTTTTTTGATGAATTTATAGTATTAATTTTTTCTTCTAAGTTAAGTTTTAATTTATGTAGGTACGCTTTATCTTCTTCTATTGTAATAAGCCACTTAAACAGATCAACATAATAATGGCCATCAAAATCTCTAGTGACCTTCGTTCTATTTATGTCTTTTCCTAATTTTTTAATTAAATTTGTCTCTACTATGAACCTAGGATATATGCTGATTTCGGATTCTAATTCATATGCCTTAATTAAAGCTGGTCCAAATAACTGATTTATTTCTTTATTAAAAATAATATCTCCGAGAACGATTGAACCTCTAATCAATACTCCATATGTATTTAACATTGTATATTGAATATTTGAAATGTCACTCATTATTGCGTCTAAATAATAAGAGAAATTTTGAGTTTTAAAGCGAGGTTTAGAATCTATAATATTGACAACTGAATCAGAAAAGAAAATTACTTCTGAAGAGTAAGTACCACTTGACATTAAATGCATAGTAGATAGTATTTTCGATATTTTATCTGGTTCGTCTTTATAATCATTTAAAACTAAATTTTTAAATCCCAATATATCAAAAAATATTAATATCTTTTCTTGATATCCCTGAATTTCATTCATGTCTAATATTCCCCTTTTAAACAACATTTCAGTGTCATTGAAAAGATCTAGTTATTTAATAAACTATATCAAAATTTTATTCACTGTTATTCCCATTATACGTTATTTAAATGCCGTTTCAGGAGTTTATTTATCATAAAACTAATGATTTTTGGACCAATAAGTTTTTGTAATTCATACGAATTTTTAATTGTACAAAATAAAGCCGTATAACTTGAACAAACCAACAGTCTTGAACTGTAAACATCAAATGAACACTTGGTTTTTGATTAAAAAGAAAATTATAGAAATTTAGGTTTTTATCGTATATAATTAATTTAGACACAACATATTGAGATATATTCAATAACTTTTAAGAGCCATAAAAACTTAAAAACTTAAAACCATAAAACCATAAAAACTTAAAACTATAAAAACTTAAAAACTTAAAACTATAAAAACTTAAAACCATAAAACTTAAAACTATAAAACTTAAAACTATAAAAACTTAAAAATTATATTTAAAAGATGCTCGGAATTAAGGAAATGATTTAAAAATTGTAGTAAAAGGCCTTTTACTCCCTAAAAAAAATAAAGGGGGTAATCACATGAAGGATGTAACTTCAGTGATATCTGTAGTATTCGAAGGAATGACTTTCGTAGTTGTTCTTATTACAGCGATCTTTAATTTAGTTAAAGACAAAGAATAAAAAGACAAAGGGCTTCATGAACCCTTTGTCTTTTTTGTACTGCAATTTTAATCTTTAATTTTGATTTTTTAACTTTTCAAGAGTATGTAGGATTTTATTTAATTTATTTTCATTCTGTCTATCTTTAATGTCATTGAGTCTTGAATGAATTTCATTAATTTTTCCAGCCAATCTATTTTTCGCAGCTGTTTCCATCATAGGATATAGAGCCATACCAAAGGCCGTAATTGAAAGCCAATTTACTAAATCAGTAAATTCTCCATTTATAAGCTTTAATGCTACTATAAACAAACCAACTCCAAATACACCTATAGAAAAGCTATAAACTAACTTTTCATTGATATTCATTACTCTTCGATATCCTTTACCTAAATTTAATTTTTCTAATCTTTCTAATTCCTCTTTTAATTTTTTTATATCATATGTTGATGTTGGGTATACGGAAAGATCCACATCTTCTTTACCAACTAACATTCTGTGTCCGTAATCATTTATTGGTGATATTAGGAGCAAAATTACTAAAATAAATAAAAGAGTGAAAAATCCTGACCATGAAAAATCATTTAAAAATATAGATGATAATATTGCAAAACAAAAAGCTAAACAAAGTATCGTATTTAAAAAACTATTTTTTGAAAAATAAAGTTTTTTCCAATTAAAATTATCATTATTCTGATTTATCATCTAGTTTCCCCTTCTCTTTTCCCCATATATAAATTAAAAGAATCTGATTAACCTTTTCTTAATAAAGTTTTACAACTCCTTGTATAAATGTTAGATGTATTCATAATACCAGAAGTTAATAATAGTATTTGTTAATTTGCACAAAATGTTCAATCAGGGTAAAACCCTGTTAAAACAAATGAAGTTATGATAAAATCAAGCTTATCACTTTAGGAGTTATTTTTCATTTAATTTAAGTGTTAATTTACACTGAAAAAACTCTTATATTGAAACATCTTTTTTTACTAAAGCCCCCTATTGTTTAAGTGTAGATATTCACAAACTTGTACCTAATCTTACTTCACTAAATAAATGTTTTAAGAAAGTAACATAACAAGGAGCTACCCTTTTAGGAAGCTCCTTGTTATGTTAAAGTTCACAATTTAAGCTCGTCTAGTTTTTCAAACAACTTCCAATACTTATCTAAAGTTTCTTTATCTGTTATTAGATTACCTGATTTAAAAAATTTAATATCTAATTTCGATTGATTATTTTGATCTCTAGATTTAAGAATTCTATCCAAATTCTTTGCAGTTCCAACGCTGCCTGATATAATGTCTACACCTTTTGGCAAGATATTCTTAATGCTATTCGTAAAATATGGGAAGTGTGTACACCCAAGAACAACCGTTCCATAATCATATAAATTTAAGGGATATAATGCGTCTTCTAAATAAGGGATCACTGTTTCATCATCAAACTTAAACTTTTCAGCAAGCTCTACTAAGCCTGGCAAAGCAATAAAATCTACAACATCGTTTTTGTCTACACTTTGAACAAGGCTATGAAATTTTTCTTCTTGTAGTGTTAAATTTGTAGCCATTACTAGTACCTTTTTAGCATTCCCCTTACTATTCTGAACAGCTGGTTTTACAGCAGGTTCAATACCTAATATAGGAAAATTATATGTTCTTCTTAAATCATTAGCAGCAATACTTGTAGCAGTATTGCATGCAATTACAAGTGCCTCTATTCCTTGATTAGCTAAAAATTCAACTACTTGAAAAATGTATTTTTTCACTTCCTCTTTTGTCTTTTCTCCATAGGGAACATTTGAGGTATCCGCATAAAAGAGATATTCCTCATTAGGAAGTAACTTTAAAGCTTGGTGAAGGACAGTAATTCCACCAATTCCAGAATCAAAAAAACCTATCTTCATTGCTCTACTCCTCTAATACTTTTATTTCATTTTTTACTGATACCAAAAACTATCTTATAAAAGACAGCATACTCAATTAGATAGTAGCTGTAAAATCAAGAATTTAAATAGATGTTATATTTTAAAATGATAACTAATCTACTTCATCTGTCACCCCATTTAATACATGGAGGAACTGCTTTAATGCTCCAGTTAGATATTTATCTTTTCTATAGATAAAAAATGTGTCCACTTTAGCATACTTTTCAGGAATGTAATGTGTTCTTACTTTTCCTTTTTCTACTTGCTTGGAAATTACACTTTGCGGCAATAAACTAACACCTATTCCAGCCGCAACGCAACCAATAATTCCATCTAATGTCCCGAATTCCATCAACTTGTTCGGAAGTCTCCTATTTTCTTTTTGAAACCACTCTTCAAATTTACTCCGGTAAGAACACCCCGAATGAAAAACTAATAAGGCTTTATTTTGGATGTCTTCTATATGCTCTATCGAACGTTGTGAAATGTCGGTAATCAAAACTAATTTCTCTTCAAATGCCTTTTTACTTAGAAGATCTTTGTGGTTTATTGGACCTGCAACAAAAGCTCCGTCTAACTCATAATTAAGAACTCCCCGTATATTTGCCTCGGTTGTTCCAGTCCTTAAATTTACATCTATTTTAGGATAACTCTTAAGGTACTCTGCTAGGATGGCAGGTAACCGCACACCTGCAGTTGTTTCCATGGATCCAACAGTTAAAGAACCATGTGGTTCCTTCTTGTCACTAATATCATTTATTGTTTCCTCCATAAGTTGGAAAATTTTTTCTGTGTATATTAATAATCTCTCCCCTTTTGAAGTTAAAGAAACTCCACGATTATGTCTGTTAAAAAGAGTTACTTGTAATTCTTCTTCTAACTGTTGTATTTTCATTGTTATATTTGATTGTGCGTAATTTAGTTCTCTTGCAGCATTTGAAAGGCTTCCTTGTTTTGCGATTGTTTGAAAAATTTTCAGTGTACGTAAGTCCATAATTTCATTTTCTCCTTCAATATCTGATATCAATTTAATTGATATCAGATATCGCATATATATATTATTCAATATATCAAAAAAAGAATATGATTAAAAGGAAATAGATCAATGGAGGTGAAATAGTGAATAAGCAATTGATTCTTTTTTTATTTGGAGGAATCTTTTCTTTAATCATTGCAATGGGGTTCGGCAGATTTGCATATACACCTATTCTTCCTTTAATGCAACATTATTTATCTTTTTCAGATTCTATAGCAGGATACTTAGCGACAAGCAATTATGCGGGTTATTTATTTGGGGCTATACTTACTGGGGCTATATCATTTAAAGAAAGAAGAATACTTATTTTAAGAATTGGCTTATTATTAAATATTCTTACTACAGCACTGATGGGTTTGGTCAGTTCTAACCTTTTATGGATAGTACTACGCTTTTTATCCGGTTTTTCCAGTGCCCTGGTGTTAGTTTTAGCATCCGGTCTAGTACTAGATAGGCTTGCTAGTAGAAATAAGTCAAATTGGTCCGGTGTTTTTTATGGAGGTGTAGGATTAGGAATTTATTTATCGAGTCTAATCATACCAAGTTTAAATGATATGTTTCTTTGGAAGGGTACATGGATGGGACTTGCTGTAGTTAGTCTTATTCTATTTATTTTTGTATGGATGTGGCTTGAAGAAACCCCACAAGAGATTAAGATAAAAAAACAAGAAATTAACCCTAATTTTCCTCCAACAAAATGGTTGTTTTGGTTGATGATTGCATACGGGCTAGAAGGATTAGGATATATAGTTACAGGCACTTTTATCGTTTCTATTGCACAAGAAACTCCATCATTTGAAAATAACGCTACTATAGTGTGGATGATTGTTGGATTGGCTGCCATTCCTTCTTGTTTTCTTTGGACATTATTAGCCCAAAAATCCGGCTTTGTTAAATCTTTAATACTTGCGATGGTTTTACAATCAATTGGAGTGGTTTTGCCTGTACTTTATATATCCGAAGTCAGTTTTGTTACAAGCGCATTATTGTTCGGAGCAACATTTATGGGAATTACATCACTAGTCACAACATTAGCTCAGAAAATCAATCCAAGTATAAGCGCCAAAACAATAGGTAGTTTAACTGCGATATATGCTGGTGGGCAACTGATAGGACCAAGTCTGGCAGGTATTATATCCTCTCACACGCATAGCTTTGATGCTGCTTTAATTGGAGCCTCCTGTGTGATTTTTATTGGTGCTCTTTTTCTTTTAACAGGTATTAAGTTTGAAAGTAAAAGAGAAGTAAGCGAGAGTAATTTTTTTAGTAAATAAAAATAATTACGAGGTGTTCAAATGAAAAAAAATGTCCTTGCAGATCTTTTAAATATTAAGTATCCAATCATACAGGCACCTATGGCTGGTGGAATAACAACATCAAAGCTTGTAGCAGAAGTATCTGAGACAGGTGCTTTAGGAATGATTGGTGCTGGTTATTTAACCCCATACCAATTAAAAAATCAAATAGATGAAATAAGAAGTTTGACTTCAAAGCCATTTGGTGTCAATCTCTTTGTACCACAAAAATTTGAGGTTAACACTCAGGATGTTAATTCAGTTAACCAAATTTTAGATGCAATAAATAAAGAGTTAAATGTTACATATACAGAAGATTTAGTGCTTCCTAACTTTCTTGAAGAGTATGAAAAATTTAATGAACAAATAAAAATTATTATAGACAAGAATATCCCGGTATGTTCTTTTACTTTTGGTATCCCCTCCAAGGAAATAGTCGCTAGCTTACAAAATGCGAATATTATTGTAATCGGCACGGCTACAACAGCAGAAGAAGCAATGGAAGTAGAAAAATCAGGTATAGACATCATTGTCGCACAAGGTGCAGAAGCAGGCGGGCATAGGGGGAGCTTCATCGATGAGTCGGAAGATAGTTTAATTGGCCTCATGTCGCTTGTTCCCCAAGTAGCCGATACTGTTTCCAAACCTGTAGTAGCTGCAGGAGGAATTATGGATGGCAGAGGTTTAATGGCGTCCCTTTGCTTAGGAGCTGTTGGTGTTCAAATGGGTACCGCCTTTTTAACATGTGATGAAAGTGGAGCTCATGATGTACATAAAAATGCCATTCTTAACTCTACTGAAAATCAAACAGTTTTAACTCGCTCTTTTTCCGGCAAATGGTCAAGAGGAATTAGGAATAAATTTATTTTGGATATGCGTGCCCATGAAAACATGTTCCCCGTATATCCTGTCCAAAATAGTTTAACCCAATTAATAAGAAAGGCTTCATCCCTTCAAAATAATAAACACTATATGTCGCTTTGGTCAGGCCAAAGTCCAAGACTAGCAAAAAGACATACTGTAAAATCACTATTTCAAAATATTATAAAAGACGTAAAAGATATAACTTCTAGTTTAAAGTAAACACTAATATTGGAGGATTTTTAATGGCATTTGTTTTAATTTTATTTGCGATACTAGCTGGAATGGCTCTTCCAACCCAGTTTAATGTGAATGCACAATTAAAAACCATAGTAGGATCTCCTATTATAGCTTCAGGGATTTCTTTTACAGTAGGTGCTATATCTTTATTAGTGATTTCCCTATTTAGTAGTGGAATACACATTAAAAAAGATTGGTTGAATGCTCCTTGGTGGATGTGGACAGGAGGAATACTTGGTGCTTTCTACGTACTTGCTACTACAATACTTATGCCTAGAATAGGTGCAGCCGCAACAGTGGGGTATGTATTAGTTGGACAAATTATAATATCTATTCTAATAGATCACTTAGGTCTTATAGGTGCAACAACTCAAACATTAAGTTTTCCTAGAATATTAGGAGCTGTGTTAGTTGTTATTGGAGTCATTTTAGTACAAAAATTCTAATTTTTCAAAACTATATGTCCTTTTAGCGAGAAAAAAGTATGTAATTTTAGAAGTTGGAAGCCATACTGTAGTGATAAATGACAATTGAAAGTAGGTATAATGATGAAGGATAACCAAATTAAAACAGGAGTTCTATATGCTGCTTTATCTTATTTGTTTTGGGGTCTACTTCCAATATATTGGAAACTCCTGCAAGGATTAGGTGCAGTTGAAATTCTAGCTAATCGAGTGCTATGGTCTTTTGTATTTATGGTATTCCTAATGCTAGTAACAAAAAAATGGAAAGAGATTACTACGTTGCTTCGTAGCTTTAGGGCAAATAAAAAACAAGGATTTATGTTGTTTCTTGCATCATTGCTAGTAAGCTGTAATTGGTTTATCTATATCTGGGCAGTTAATGCAGGACAAATTATTGAAACTAGCATTGGCTATTATATTAACCCTTTAGTAAGCGTCTTGCTTGGCATGATAGCTCTGAAGGAAAAATTAACGAAAATGCAATGTATTTCTGTAGGGTTAGCAACTATTGGTGTACTTATTTTGACCATTTCTCATGGAAACATTCCTTGGATTGCATTATCTTTGGCACTCACCTTTGGCTTGTATGGGTTGGCTAAAAAGCTTATTCCCCTTGAAGCTGGGGTTGGTCTTACTTTAGAAACTCTATTTATAACACCATTCGCTTTAATTTATCTTGTTTACTTATTTATAAATGAAGACCATGTTTTTCTTGCCGTTTCACCAGGTTTAGATATACTAATAATTCTTTCAGGTATTTTCACAGCAGTACCGTTGCTCTTTTTCACTAAGGGTGCCCAAAGACTCCCTCTGTCCATGCTCGGATTTATTCAGTACTTATCACCTACAATTGCACTGATTTTAGGTGTTTTTATTTACCATGAATCATTTACATCAGCCCATTTATTATCTTTACTTTTCATTTGGACAGCATTAACCATTTATTCCTTTTCAAAGACAAAGTTATTTTCTCAGACAAGCAGATTTAAAAGGAAGAAAGGTGCAAAAATTTAAATAAATTTGGATATTTTCTGAAAAACTAATTCGGAAATTTAAAAACATTAATATAGGAGGAGCATTATGACAAAATACTTCAAAATCAAAGTTAATAATGAACAAATTTTCTATAGAGAAGCTGGAGATAAAAATAATCCAACATTATTATTACTACATGGCTTTCCTTCCGCTAGCCACATGTTCAGGGATTTAATACCTGAATTAGAACATCATTTTCATATCATAGCACCAGACTATCCTGGCTTTGGTAATAGTTCTTCCCCATCCAGAGAACAGTTTGAATACACTTTTCATAACATCTCAACAATCATAGAATCATTCTTAGAAGTATTAGAAATCAATCAATATTATATGTTTGTATTTGATTATGGAGCACCTATTGGTTTCAGAATGGCATTACGAAAACCAGAGAAAATATTAGGAATCGTTAGTCAGAATGGAAATATATATGAAGAAGGGCTTGGGCCAAAATGGGAAACAAGAAAAGATTTTTGGAAGAACCCTACAAATGAAAAACGTGACAGTTATCGAACAGCGTTTTCTAGAGAAACCATTATAGGACAGTACACAGAAGGAACTAAAGAAGGTAGTGTATCTCCAGATGGCTATACGCTTGATATTGCCTATACTCATAATGAAGATTATGCAAATAAACAACTAGATTTGATTTACGATTACCAAAATAATGTTAAAATGTATCCAGATTTCCAAAGATACCTTAGAGAAAATCAACCAAAACTCTTAGCTGTTTGGGGGAAGAATGACCCTTCTTTCATATACCCTGGAGCAGAAGCATTCAAAAAAGACGTTAAAAATGCTGTAGTACACTTAGTTGATAGCGGACATTTTGCATTAGAAACACATTATAAGGAAATTGGAAAACTGATTAGAGAAAGTTTTAAATAATAACAACAAGAAGAAAGAACCTGTTTTGTCTCAAACGTCAGGTTCTTTATTTGAAAGCTTAGGATATCAGACTAGATAATATTTTCTCGTGAGCTCGGTAGAGTTAATGTTATTTGTGTGCCCTGTCCCACTTGGCTTTTAACTTCAACTCCTCCTCAATGGCCCTTAATTATTTGTTTTACGATAGCCATACCAAGACCGGCGCCACCACTAAGCGTACCAGTAGAAGTTCCCCGATAATAGCGATCAAATATTCTTGATATCACCTCTTCATCCATTCCAATCCCATTATCTTTAATCTTTATTTCAGACATATCTCCTTTACTTACTTCTAATTCAATTTGCGTTCCTTCAGGATTGTGAGATAATAAATTTTTTAAAATCATTTATGTCTTTCTTAAAGTAATACAAAAGAATTCCTATATATATCTATTTACTCAATCACAAGCATGTCGTAAGGGTGTTGTGTTATAAAACTTTGTTGCCAAGGAATTTCAAGAGAATTCCAATTTAAACCGCCATCCACAGAAATAAATACACCTTTATTACTAAATAGATAAAAATCCCCTTCTTTTGAAACCTTCATTACAGGTATTAACGTTCCTTTAGAATCAGGTAATCCAGTAGTGCTAATTTTCCAGGGTTGATTTTTTTCTTTTCTATAAATAAATGATTCGCAATTCCCGTTTTCATACTCATGTGCAGCAAAGGGATTTGAAGACGTAGCAATAATAATATTATCCGAATCAGCCGGATTCACCGCCATTTGATAAGCATAATGATGTGTTAGACCCTCAGTAATATAGTGCCATGTCTTACCTCCATCTTTACTTTCTGCATACTCATGACCTTCTTCTTTCAAGAACGAATCACCCAAAACTGCATATAAACGATTAGGATTTTTTAGATGCGACTTAATTACATGTATATCCTGGGGATAATCTTCTTCTTTCTCTTCGGTCCAAGTAATACCACCATCAATACTCTTGATTAGTCCCCCTACTTCAATTGTTGTATAGATAGTTTGTGGATTAGAAGCATCAATTTCAATATGTTTAACATGGTGAGTATCGGTTCTTTGGGGGAAGAACCAAGATGGATAAGAAGGGATTTGACGATAGTCCTTTAGCAGCTCAAAATGGTCTCCTCCATCTTTTGATATAAACATAGCGCTTGGTTCAGTGCCTACGTATACTATTCCGTTACCGTCTTCGCCATTTAAGGAAGATACAGCGACAGCCGTTACTGAACTCATTTTACTAGCATGAAGTGAATACGAATCACCAAACGAATATAATGTACCTATCGCTTCCCATGAGCTACCTCCATCTAAGCTCCTCCATAACCCTCTGTCAAAAGTTCCACAATAAAGTCGAGCCGGATTATTTGGATCACACGCTAATGTAATTGGATTAGCACCTTTAAACTGGTTACTTATCTTCCATGTTGATCCTTTTCTTTCTGCTACTATAAGTTCTCTATCAAATGCTAATAACAATTTTTTCATTAAAATCAACTCCTCTTCTATCTTATTTATTTCATATTGAAATTTTTAATTATTCATTTCCATGCCTCCAGATACGGGAGCATAAGTTCCTGTAATGAAAGCACTTTGATCACTTACAAAAAACAATACGGCGCTTGCAACGTCTTCAGCCTTAGCGATTCTACCTAATGGAGTAAATTCCGAAACCTTCTCAATTTCTTCTACCTGAATATGTTTAGTAGCTTCTGTTTTCACCATAGAAGGTGCTACTGTATTCGCAGTAATATTATAAGGTCCTAACTCCTGAGCTAAATATTTCACAAAAGAATTAAGTGCTCCTTTTGCTACTCCATGAGCAATAAAGTTAGGCATAGGTTGATGACTTAAGCTACTAGAGATATACACTAACTTTCCATACCTTTGTTCTTTCATAAATGGTAGAACTGACTTTGTTGCAATAAAAGCTGCCTTAATTTCTCCTTCTAGCTTAGGTTTAAAATCATCCCAATCCATTTCCGATAAAGGTTTCATAGCAAACCCAATTGCTGCATTGTTCACTAGCACATCTATTTTTCCGAATTTTAAAAGAGTTTCATTTACTAGAGATTGCATTTGATCATAACTTCTGACATCTGCTTTTATTGCTATAGCTTCACCACCTTTTGAAGTAATGGATTCTACAACTTTCTGTGCTGCCTTCTTATTACTGGCATAGTTTATAACTACTTTTGCTCCATATTTAGCCAATAACCTTGCAGTTTCAGCTCCAATTCCTCGACTTGCTCCTGTTATGATCGTTACTTTTCCATTCATCATTCATTTTCCACTCCTTAATAAGTATTAAAAAGACTATACTGAGAAATTTTCATGCCATAGCATGCAAATTATAAAATTATTTACTACTAAATTAATTTCTAAGTAACCTCTTTAAATAGGAATGTGCAATTCCAGTTAGATTGTTATAAATTCATATACCTTAAAAATAAGAAAATCATCAATATATATATGCTATAACATATATATTGATGATATAATTGTAAATTGTCAATTTTCAACCAAGTTTCATATTTCCTAATTGTTTTTTTAGGTTATACGAACTTCTCTTTATGAATATGCTTTTTGAGATATAGATCTAAAATGTAATTTCCAAACGGAATAAATGTAACTACTATAGATATTAAAAACCACCATATTGACCACTTTACTATATAAGTTGTCCAAATCACTACCAAGATATAACAAACAAAAAATATACCATGAAATACGCCAACATATTGAACTGGTTGGGGAATGTTTGCTAAATATTTCAATGGCATTGCAATAAACAATAAAACCAATAATGAAGTTCCACCAATAAAACTAACTACTCTAAAAAAATTTAATGTTCTTATCTTCATTAAATTATCCTCTTTTTAATAATATATTTTTATTTTTACATTTCATTTCTATCATTAATCTAAAAATTTTAATATCCAATTATCCAATAAATATAGCTATTAATAACCCTGTAACGCTTAATAAACATGTAAGCGTGCGAAGGTTATTTAAGGAAGTCCAACGAGATTCGAAAGAACTTCTAAGTTTAATCCAGCCAAGTTCATCCGTAGGTAATTCTGCAGATATAATTGCTTTATTGAGTGGTAAGTTGCCTAAAAAAGTTATCAACAAGGTAGATATATAACCAATTAAAGCCAATACATAAAAAATTGTTCCTGCTAATTGATTAACATAAACAACAATAACTAAAATAATTTGTGCTATAAGAGCAAAGTTGGAAATTAGGAGAAAAACTATATTATCAACAGAGGAGTTAAGTTTTCTAACGGCAAGAACAAAAGTACGATCATCCGTTTGCTTTAAGCCAGGCATTACCGAGTTGCCGTATGCAAATACAGTTCCAGTAACAATTCCAGTTGTTACAACAGCCAGAAATGCTGAAACATTAAATAATAAATCCATGTATTTTACCATCTCCTTACTTAAATAGTATCGCTTTTGAGAAACTTTCTGTACCTTTAAACAATCTTTATTTCATAGGTAATCCTGAACAGAATTCTATATGCTAATCTTTCCTCACCTACTTATATGTCCTCCAAATTTAATTTCATCTTCTCAAGAAGAACTAGTAAATTTTCAATATCTTCTTCATTAAAATTGCTAAACAATTTTTTGTTAAATTCATTTATTTTCTTTTTGCACTGCAAAGTTGCCTTTTTACCTTTTGGAGTAATTCTAACCATCATTTCTCTATTATTTAACGGATTTCGCTCTCTAATAATATATTCCTCATCCTCCAATACTTTTAAATGTCTAGTAATAGCTGCATTATCAATTTTGACTATTTTTTGCAAGTTTGTTTGAGTATGGAATCTATTATCAAGTAATTTAAAAAGCAACTCAAATTTTGTGAAATTAAAACTACTAACTCTTGAAAATTTCAAAGACAATTGGTTGCTAAGCTTACTCAACAATAAGGTGGTTTTATAGTCATCTAGATGGATACTCTCCAAGGGATTTCTCTCCTTTCTAATACCCTAATTACATGCTATAGCATACATAGAGCAATACAACTTTTGATAAGGTAACACTGAACAAGAAAAATATTTCCCTAAGCATTGGTTACTGAAAAGTTTTCAACTACATTAATTTCTTTGTTTTTTAAGGTCTTAGATACTTATATTCCAATTCATCTTTATCCGCATTATAATCGACATATAAATTGTGACCATTGAAAAACCATAGATCTGCTTCTTCTACAAAAAACGTTATTTCACCTGCTACTGTATACACAGTAACATCTCTAGGACTGTTATCAATTGTAAAGGCTAGTGCATAACCTTCTTGAATAGGACTTGTTCCGTAAATTTGGGTAAAAAACCTTACTTTATTCCCCTCCTCTAAACCTACTTCTTCTACAAACCATTGCAATGCCTTTTCACTTATCTCGATATTCATTTTTTCAAACCAACTCCAATTATCGTTATACAATTATTTTATAATATAAATACTTAGTTTCCATCCATTACTTCTATCTGCTTCAAGGTCACTGTAATATCTTATCTACATTACATTATTATCAAATCTTGACAGCCGATATTATTAATAATAGTATATATGCTATAGCATGTATACTATTATGCTTAGAATTTAATAGCGTTTAATAAGAAAAGGTATCTTAGAAAGGAGTTGAAAAATGAATTTCTTCCAAAACAATGTGAATATTTTTAGTGGAATGCATCAAGGTTCTTGGGCATTACTTTTCATTCTGTTTTTTGTAACATACTTTCTATATATTAAAACAAAAAACAGACTAGCAACTATTATGCATATGATACTTAGATTGTTTTATGTTATCATGCTTTTTTCAGGAGCCGGATTGGTTATAGCATATGACTACGTAACTTTCTATGTAATTAAGGGAATAATCGCAGTTATAATGGTAGCATTAATGGAAATTAGCTGTGTGAGGGCCAAAAAAGGGAAAAACAATTTGTACGCTTTTTATAGTGGTAGTGCCTTATTAATTGTTGTTATCTTAATGGGCTTCCGTGTTATTTCCTTTTGATACAAAGTAAAGTTTCGCAAATATCTCTAACCAAAGGTTAGAGATTTTTTTTATAAGAGTGACTAATATCTGGTGTCCCATAATTTATTTAGTAACTCTTTTAGATTTTGTATTTCTTTATCACTTAAATTATTCGTTACAGACTTATGAGCATCAATAACTACTGGTAATATTTTGTTTTTTATCTCATGTCCCTTTTCAGTTAAGAAAAGGTTTTGAGAACGTTTATCTTGAGTATTGTGTTTTTTTTGTACAATTTCTTTTTTCTCCATTGACTGTATCATTCTTGCTACTGTGGTCTGATCTTTATCAATAGCTGCTGCCAATTCTTTTTGTGTTGTCCCTTCATGTTTACTAAGCACACTAATGATTCCCCATTGCTCCGGAGTAACTTCGAAGGGCTTTAATCTCTTGGTAAAATAATTAGTCATCTTTACATCTGTTCGATGAACAAGATAGCCAATTAAATCATGTAACTCCATATTCCACCTCTATAAAATTATATTAACAATAAAACACCAAAATTTTATTGAACTAAATGCTATCGCATGTATGTAGGGTACCATACAACTATGTTTTGTCAACAAATTAATATATATTTTTCCAAAAGAAAAAGCTGCTAATTGCAGCTCTTCTTATAATGATATAAATTTATTATCCAGAATGTTGCTAATTAAACTACTAATAGGAACATTGCATGATGCTGGTGATACGAAACAAACATCTGCTACTCCGTAAATTCCCCAGCTTAAAAACGTTGCTTCTATAAAACAGCTTGGCTTTTCCCCATGCTTTTTTACTAATAGACAATATAAAGCATCGGTTAATTCCTGTTTAATATCTGGTTCGCAATAGGTTTTAAATATATTGAGATTATCTCCTAATAATTGAAAAATTCTTGTTCTTAGATTACTAATAGCCTGTACTGCTAATATTAAAGTCTCTTCATCAATAGAATCTTGTTTCTTTATATCTTTAAACTGTCCTTTTATCAAAATTTCTTTACTTATATAGCTTATAAGATCTTGTTTATCACCAAAATGGCTATAAAATGTAGAACGGTTAATGTTCGCAGTAACCGTTATATCCTTAACCGATATTCCATCAATATTTTTATCCTTTGAAAGATTAAAGAATGCATCAACAATTAACTGTCTAGTCCTTTGTACACGAGGGTCTAGTCTTTCCATCCTTAACTCCCTTGACGCAATATTTTCACCCTTTTTCAAGTTTTATAATATTAAGTAACGCCTCTTTAAAACTATTGTAAATATAAAACCAAATTTTCTCGTCTTTAGTATATCGTTTCCTTAAATCCATTATAGCTTCTCTTTGTTCTTCTTCAGAAAGGTTTCCTTCTCTTATACCATCCACAATTGCTTGAACCTCTGGAGCCCGTGGTCCCCATCTTCCTATTAGTTCACCTTGTGTATTTAAAAACAAAACGATTGGTATAGCACGACCATTATTTGTTAAATGACGATCAATTAAATCTGTATCTTTATCTCTTGATACAACTTTCATCTCATGGTTTGATTCTTCTGCTATCTTACGAATAATTGGATTTATCACCATTGCATCGCCACACCAATCTTCTGTTATGACTAAAAATTGAAGTTGATGTTTCTCCAGCTCAGTAGAAAATCCATCAGCTGGTAATGTAAAACGCTCATATATCGAAAAACTTTCGGCCTTTAATGTACTCATATCATTCATATACTGTTGAATAGATAATCCTTCTTCGAAATACTGTTGCTCCGTTTTCACCATAGCACCTTCTCACCATGAATTATTAAAAAATATAAAATGAACTTACAGCTATACTTAAAATCATTAAAATTATTGCTGGAACTGACTTTTTAAATGGGTCTTTTACTATTACTAATAAAGTAAGTGCTGCAACAAACATAGTTCCCCCTAATAGTAATCCTGCAAATACAGCAACGTAAGGAACCCAAATACCAATTAACATACCAAGAGCACCTATTATTTCAAAAGCACCAGTAAGAAAATTAAAAATAGATGGAAAACCAAACCGCTTAAATTCTTCAGCCATTTTTCCGGAAATTATTTTGGTTCCGGTCATTATAAAAAATAAAAATAATAATACTTGAACAACGTTTACTAAAATAGAAATAGTAATCACATCTTTCTTCTATAGAATAAATACATGCTACAGCATATATTTTGTAGATACTCACTTTTTTTAGCTTTAAATAACAGTTAAACTATTCGTCACCTTTACTCCCTCCTATTTTTCGTTACACTAAACATAACATTTATACCGATATAAATGCCATAGCATATATATATTGATTTATTTTATGCTAAATGTCAAATCGATTACTTATTACTTTACATATAAAACCCTCTAGATAAATTAGGAATAACCAATTTAATATACTCTTCCGGTGGTAATTCACTATTTTTATTCCAATCAATAGCAGCTCCATATATTCCCCAACTCAACATAACTGAAGCAACTCTATTTTTTTCTTCTCTCTCACTTTGCCTTTGTAACATTTTATAAAAGATAATCTCTAGTTGTTCCTTGATTATTCGTGCTATCGTGTCTTCATATCCATTATGGCAACGACTTGATAAAGAACAATGGAAGCTAGTTATAGCTAAAAATATGTTCACTATTACTTCTTCTTTTAGTTCATAATCCTTTATTAATTCATCATTTAAGTTAATTAGGAATACTTCAGACAAGACCTTCTCTAATAAATCATATTTATCTACAAAATGATAATAAAACGTTGCTCTGTTAATCATAGCCTCTGTTGTAATATCTTTGACGGTAATATCCTTGAAGTCTTTTTTCTCTGATATCATCATAAATGCATCCATAATTGATTTACGAGTGCGAATATATCGCAAATCTTTTTTTACTTCCGTCATTTTAATCTCCTCCTTTTTTAGACAAATAATTGAATATGTCGTATATACGATAAATGACAACATCTATTGGTATTGTTGTTATTTATTATGTACTAAGATAATGTCGTAATCAACTTTACAAACTAACTTTGAAGGAGAGATATAAAATGTTAAACATTGGAATTATAACTGGAAGTACAAGAGAAGTAAGAGTTGGAGATCAAGTAGCTGAATGGGTTAAAGGGTTGGCAGACCAAAGAACAGATGCTACTTTTGAAATTGTAGACATTAAAGATTTCAACCTGCCACTTTATAATGAACCAGTCCCTGCTGCTTTCACAAATGATTATCAAACACCAGAAGCAAAACCATGGTCTAAGAAGATAAATGAATTAGATGGTTTTGTTTTTGTAACACCAGAGTACAACCGTAATATCACTTCTGCTTTAAAAAATGCAATCGATTATCTAAGTGCTGAATTCCATAATAAAGCTGCAGGAATTGTAAGTTATGGATCAGCTGGCGGTACTACAGCAGCAAATCAACTTAGATTAGTACTATCAGTTCCTCAAGTGGCTACAGTATCAACGCAACCAGCTTTGAGTATTTTTACTGATTTTGAAAACATGAATAAGTTTACACCTGGAGACTTTCATCAACAAACTGTACAAACTATGTTAGACCAAGTTGTATCATGGTCTTCTGCTTTAAAAACAATTAGAAAGTAAAGGAGTGAATAAGGTCTTATGGACAAAAATCCTATGGCTTGTGATTTAGAAACAGGAATTTGTGGTGTACCTGGTAATGATGATATGGAAGTAATTGATTTAAATCATTCCAATAAAAATATTGATTTATATTACGTAACAGATCCTATTTGCTCTCATTGTTGGGCACTTGAACCTACACTTCGCCGTTTCATATCTCAATATGGTCACTACTTTAATTTCCATACTGTTATGGGAGGACTATTAGAGAAATGGGAAGACTTTGGTGATGCTGCAAATGGTATTTCTAAACCTTCCGACGTTGCAGAACATTGGAAAGAAGTGGGTGTACACAGCCGAATGCCAATAGATGGATCTCTTTGGGTGGACAACCCTATTCAATCTTCTTTCCCACCATCTAGAGTATATAAGGTTTTACAACAAAGAGATAAATCCTTAGCAAATGCATTTTTACGTCGTGCGAGGGAATCCGTATTTGCTTTCAATCTGAATATAGGGGATCAAGCTGTCCTCATTGATATAGTGAATAAGTTAGGACTTGATGGTGCATCCATTGTGGAGGAAGCACAAAAAGAAACTGGACGAAATCTCCTTAAAGAAGACTTCAGACTAGCTGCTAGTTTGGGTGTAAGAGGATTCCCTACTATTATCATGGTTAATCAAGAAAATAAAGGTGTCAAGATTGTTGGAGCACGTCAACTAGAATATTATATAGACGGTTTAAAACAAGCACTCGATCAAGAAAATATTCAACCTAAGGTTCAACCTAAACTTTCTGACCTATTGAAGGAAGAAAAGGTATTATTCTCGAAAGAAATCGAAGTCATGTACGATATTGATCAAGCAGAATTATCATCATTTGTTAAAAAGGAACTTTCTTCTGAAAGCTATATTCAAAAAGAAATACTAGGTGAGTCCTATTTTCTACAAGCAGATTAATTAGGAGAGAATATAATGTCATATATTTTACAGGTTGATTTTAAGATGCAAGGTCCCTTTGGAGATGAGATGGCCCAGGCTTTTTCCGGTCTGGCGGAAAGCATTAACAAAGAAGAAGGATTTCTTTGGAAGATTTGGACGGAGAATCAGGAAACAAGTGAAGCTGGAGGCATCTATTGCTTTCAAACAAAAGAAAACGCTGCTAACTATTTAGAAATGCATACTAAACGATTAGTTGATTTAGGAGTAAATGATATAAACGCAAAGATTTTCTCCATTAATTCTAAATTAACTAAAATAACAAAAGGTTTATATTAGATCCCAACATATCAAGTAGATAAAATGAATTGATAATAAAACCTTTTTCTCATAGTGTTACACCCCGAAATTTAGAGTTAAAATTTAACTTCGGGGTGTTTTTTTGGCTAAATGTCCGAACTTTAAACTGAAAATTGGTTCAAAGATTTGAAAAGTACTTGCTTTGAGTTATGAATGATTATAATACTGTATTCCCGGGTGGGTTAGTCGTATTTATTGTG
>NZ_CM017505.1 GCF_007273535.1 Niallia circulans | reverse complement strand
TTTTAGTTAATTTAGAATTAATGGAGAAAATCTTTGCGTTTATATCATTTACTCCTAAATCAACTAATCGTTTAGTATGCATTTCTAAATAGTTAGCAGCGTTTTCTTTTGTTTGAAAGCAATAGATGCCTCCAGCTTCACTTGTTTCCTGATTCTCCGTCCAAATCTTCCAAAGAAATCCTTCTTCTTTGTTAATGCTTTCCGCCAGACCGGAAAAAGCCTGGGCCATCTCATCTCCAAAGGGACCTTGCATCTTAAAATCAACCTGTAAAATATATGACATTATATTCTCTCCTAATTAATCTGCTTGTAGAAAATAGGACTCACCTAGTATTTCTTTTTGAATATAGCTTTCAGAAGAAAGTTCCTTTTTAACAAATGATGATAATTCTGCTTGATCAATATCGTACATGACTTCGATTTCTTTCGAGAATAATACCTTTTCTTCCTTCAATAGGTCAGAAAGTTTAGGTTGAACCTTAGGTTGAATATTTTCTTGATCGAGTGCTTGTTTTAAACCGTCTATATAATATTCTAGTTGACGTGCTCCAACAATCTTGACACCTTTATTTTCTTGATTAACCATGATAATAGTAGGGAATCCTCTTACACCCAAACTAGCAGCTAGTCTGAAGTCTTCTTTAAGGAGATTTCGTCCAGTTTCTTTTTGTGCTTCCTCCACAATGGATGCACCATCAAGTCCTAACTTATTCACTATATCAATGAGGACAGCTTGATCCCCTATATTCAGATTGAAAGCAAATACGGATTCCCTCGCACGACGTAAAAATGCATTTGCTAAGGATTTATCTCTTTGTTGTATAACCTTATATACTCTAGATGGTGGGAAAGAAGATTGAATAGGGTTGTCCACCCAAAGAGATCCATCTATTGGCATTCGGCTGTGTACACCCACTTCTTTCCAATGTTCTGCAACGTCGGAAGGTTTAGAAATACCATTTGCAGCATCACCAAAGTCTTCCCATTTCTCTAACAGTCCTCCCATAACAGTATGGAAATTAAAGTAGTGACCATATTGAGATACGAAACGGCGAAGTGTAGGTTCAAGTGCCCAACAATGAGAGCAAATAGGATCTGTTACGTAATATAAATCAATATTTTTATTGGAATGATTTAAATCAATTACTTCCATATCATCATTATCAGGTACACCACAAATTCCTGTTTCTAAATCACAAGCCATAGGATTTTTGTCCATAAGACCTTTTTCACTCCTTTACTTTCTAATTGTTTTTAAAGCAGAAGACCATGATACAACTTGGTCTAACATAGTTTGTACAGTTTGTTGATGAAAGTCTCCAGGTGTAAACTTATTCATGTTTTCAAAATCAGTAAAAATACTCAAAGCTGGTTGCGTTGATACTGTAGCCACTTGAGGAACTGATAGTACTAATCTAAGTTGATTTGCTGCTGTAGTACCGCCAGCTGAACCGTAACTTACAATTCCTGCAGCTTTATTATGGAATTCAGCACTTAGATAATCGATTGCATTTTTTAAAGCAGAAGTAATATTACGGTTGTACTCTGGTGTTACAAAAACAAAACCATCTAATTCGTTTATCTTCTTAGACCATGGTTTTGCTTCTGGTGTTTGATAATCATTTGTGAAAGCAGCAGGGATTAGTTCATCATATAATGGCAGATTGTACTCTTTAATGTCTACAATTTCAAAAGAAGCGTCTGTTCTTTGGTCAGCTAATGATTTAACCCATTCAGCTACTTGATCGCCAACTCTTGTTTGTCTTGTACTTCCAGTGATAATTCCAATTTTTAACATCATATATATCTCCTTCAAAAGTTAGTTTGTAAAGTTGATTACGACATTATCTTAGTACATAATAAATAACAACAATACCAATAGATGTTGTCATTTATCGTATATACGACATATTTAATCATTTGTCTAAAAAAGGAGGAGATTAAAATGACGGAAGTAAAAAAAGATTTGCGATATATTCGCACTCGTAAATCAATTATGGATGCATTTATGATGATATCAGAGAAAAAAGACTTCAAGGATATTACTGTCAAAGATATTACAACAGAGGCTATGATTAACAGAGCAACGTTTTATTATCATTTTGTAGATAAATATGATTTATTAGAGAAGGTCTTGTCTGAAGTATTCCTAATTAACTTAAATGATGAATTAATAAAGGATTATGAACTAAAAGAAGAAGTAATAGTGAACATATTTTTAGCTATAACTAGCTTCCATTGTTCTTTATCAAGTCGTTGCCATAATGGATATGAAGACACGATAGCACGAATAATCAAGGAACAACTAGAGATTATCTTTTATAAAATGTTACAAAGGCAAAGTGAGGGAGAAGAAAAAAATAGAGTTGCTTCAGTTATGTTGAGTTGGGGAATATATGGAGCTGCTATTGATTGGAATAAAAATAGTGAATTACCACCGGAAGAGTATATTAAATTGGTTATTCCTAATTTATCTAGAGGGTTTTATATGTAAAGTAATAAGTAATCGATTTGACATTTAGCATAAAATAAATCAATATATATATGCTATGGCATTTATATCGGTATAAATGTTATGTTTAGTATAGCGAAAAATAGGAGGGTGTAAAGGTGACGAAAAGTTTAACTGTTATTTAAAGTTAAAAAAAGTGAGTATCTACAAAATATATGCTGTAGCATGTATTTATTCTATAGAAGAAAGATGTGATTACTATTTCTATATTAGTAAACGTTGTTCAAGTATTATTATTTTTATTTTTTATAATGACCGGAACCAAAATAATTTCCGGAAAAATGGCTGAAGAATTTAAGCGATTTGGTTTTCCAGCTATTTTTAATTTTCTTACTGGTGCTTTTGAAATAATAGGTGCTCTTGGTATGTTAATTGGTATTTGGGTTCCTTACGTTGCTGGATTTGCAGGATTACTATTAGGGGGCACTATGTTTGTTGCAGCACTTACTTTATTAGTAATAGTAAAAGACCCATTTAAAAAGTCAGTTCCAGCAATAATTTTAATGATTTTAAGTATAGCTGTAAGTTCATTTTATATTTTTTAATAATTCATGGTGAGAAGGTGCTATGGTGAAAACGGAGCAACAGTATTTCGAAGAAGGATTATCTATTCAACAGTATATGAATGATATGAGTACATTAAAGGCCGAAAGTTTTTCGATATATGAGCGTTTTACATTACCAGCTGATGGATTTTCTACTGAGCTGGAGAAACATCAACTTCAATTTTTAGTCATAACAGAAGATTGGTGCGGCGATGCAATGGTGATAAATCCAATTATTCGTAAGATAGCAGAAGAATCAAACCATGAGATGAAAGTTGTATCAAGAGATAAAGATACAGATTTAATTGATCGTCATTTAACAAATAATGGTCGTGCTATACCAATCGTTTTGATTTTAAATACACAAGGTGAACTAATAGGAAGATGGGGACCACGGGCTCCAGAGGTTCAAGCAATGGTGGATGGTATAAGAGAAGGAAACCTTTCTGAAGAAGAACAAAGAGTAGCTATAATGAATTTAAGGAAACGATATACTAAAGACGAGAAAATTTGGTTTTATATTTACAATAGTCTTAAAGAGGCGTTACTAAATATTATAAAACCTGAAAAAGGGTGAAAATATTGCGTCAAGGGAGTTAAGGATGGAAAGACTAGACCCTCGTGTACAAAGGACTAGACAGTTAATTGTTGATGCATTCTTTAATCTTTCAAAGGATAAAAATATTGATGGAGTTTCGGTTAAGGATATAACGGTTACTGCGAACATTAACCGTTCTACATTTTATAGCCATTTTGGTGATAAACAAGATCTTATAAGCTATATAAGTAAAGAAATTTTGATAAAAGGACAGTTTAAAGATATAAAGAACCAAGATTCTATTGATGAAGAGACTTTAATATTAGCAGTACAGGCTATTAGTAATCTAAGAACTAGAATTTTCCGATTATTAGGAGATAATCTCAATATATTTAAAACCTATTGCGAACCAGATATTAAACAGGAATTAACCGATGCTTTATATTGTCTATTAGTAAAAAAGCATGGGGATAAGCCAAGCTGTTTTATAGAAGCAACGTTTTTAAGCTGGGGAATTTACGGAGTAGCAGATGTTTGTTTCGTATCACCAGCATCATGCAATTGCAATGTTCCTATTAGTAGTTTAATTAGCAACATTCTGGATAATAAATTTATATCATTATAAGAAGAGCTGCAATTAGCAGCTTTTTCTTTTGGAAAAATATATATTAATTTATTGACAAAACATAGTTGTATGGTACCCTACATACATGCGATAGCATTTAGTTCAATAAAATTTTGGTGTTTTATTGTTAATATAATTTTATAGAGGTGGAATATGGAGTTACATGATTTAATTGGCTATCTTGTTCATCGAACAGATGTAAAGATGACTAATTATTTTACCAAGAGATTAAAGCCCTTCGAAGTTACTCCGGAGCAATGGGGAATCATTAGTGTGCTTAGTAAACATGAAGGGACAACACAAAAAGAATTGGCAGCAGCTATTGATAAAGATCAGACCACAGTAGCAAGAATGATACAGTCAATGGAGAAAAAAGAAATTGTACAAAAAAAACACAATACTCAAGATAAACGTTCTCAAAACCTTTTCTTAACTGAAAAGGGACATGAGATAAAAAACAAAATATTACCAGTAGTTATTGATGCTCATAAGTCTGTAACGAATAATTTGAGTGATAAAGAAATACAAAATCTAAAAGAGTTACTAAATAAATTATGGGACACCAGATATTAGTCACTCTTATAAAAAAGATCTCTAACCTTTGGTTAGAGATCTTTGCGAAACAAATTTACTTTGAATCAAAAGGAAATAACACGGAAGCCCATTAAGACAACAACAATTAATAAGGCACTACCACTATAAAAAGCGTACAAATTGTTTTTCCCTTTTTTGGCCCTCACACAGCTAATTTCCATTAATGCTACCATTATAACTGCGATTATTCCCTTAATTACATAGAAAGTTACGTAGTCATATGCTATAACCAATCCGGCTCCTGAAAAAAGCATGATAACATAAAACAATCTAAGTATCATATGCATAATAGTTGCTAGTCTGTTTTTTGTTTTAATATATAGAAAGTATGTTACAAAAAACAGAATGAAAAGTAATGCCCAAGAACCTTGATGCATTCCACTAAAAATATTCACATTGTTCTGGAAGAAATTCATTTTTTAACTCCTTTCTAAGATACCTTTTCTTATTAAACGCTATTAAATTCTAAGCATAATAGTATACATGCTATAGCATATATACTATTATTAATAATATCGCCTGTCAAGATTTGATAATAATGTAATGTAGATAAGATATTACAGTGACCTTGAAGCAGATAGAAGTAATGGATGGAAACTAAGGATTTATATTATAAAATAATTGTATAACGATAATAGGAGTTGGTTTGAAAAAATGAATATCGAGATAAGTGAAAAGGCATTGGAATGGTTTGTAGAAGAAGTAGGTTTAGAGGAGGGGAATAAAGTAAGATTTTTTACCCAAATTTACGGAACAAGTCCTATTCAAGAAGGTTATGCACTAGCCTTTACAATTGATAACAGTCCTAGAGATGTTACTGTGTATACAGTAGCAGGTGAAATAACGTTTTTTGTAGAAGAAGCAGATCTATGGTTTTTCAATGGTCACAATTTATATGTCGATTATAATGCGGATAAAGATGAATTGGAATATAAGTATCTAAGAAATTTATGTAGTTGAAAACTTTTCAGTAACCAATGCTTAGGGAAATATTTTTCTTGTTCAGTGTTACCTTATCAAAAGTTGTATTGCTCTATGTATGCTATAGCATGTAATGGGGGTATTAGAAAGGAGAGAAATCCCTTGGAGAGTATCCATCTAGATGACTATAAAACCACCTTATTGTTGAGTAAGCTTAGCAACCAATTGTCTTTGGAATTTTCAAGAGTTAGTAGTTTTAATTTCACAAAATTTGAGTTGCTTTTTAAATTACTTGATAATAGATCCCATACTCAAACAAACTTGCAAAAAATAGTCAAAATTGATAATGCAGCTATTACTAGACATTTAAAAGTATTGGAGGATGAGGAATATATTATTAGAGAGCGAAATCCGTTAAATAATAGAGAAATGATGGTTAAAATTACTCCAAAAGGTAGAAAGGCAACTTTGCAGTGCAAAAAGAAAATAAATGAATTTAACAAAAAATTGTTTAGCAATTTTAATGAAGAAGATATTGAAAATTTACTAGTTCTTCTTGAGAAGATGAAATTAAATTTGGAGGACATATAAGTAGGTGAGGAAAGATTAGCATATAGAATTCTGTTCAGGATTACCTATGAAATAAAGATTGTTTAAAGGTCCAGAAAGTTTCTCAAAAGCGATACTTTTTAAGTAAGGAGATGGTAAAATACATGGATTTATTATTTAATGGTTCAGCATTTCTGGCTGTTGTAACAACTGGAATTGTTACTGGAACTGTATTTGCATACGGCAACTCGGTAATGCCTGGCTTAAAGCAAACGGATGATCGTACTTTTGTTCTTGCGGTTAGAAAACTTAACTCCTCTGTTGATAATATAGTTTTTCTCCTAATTTCCAACTTTGCTCTTATAGCACAAATTATTTTAGTTATTGTTGTTTATGTTAATCAATTAGCAGGAACAATTTTTTATGTATTGGCTTTAATTGGTTATATATCTACCTTATTGATAACTTTTTTAGGCAACTTACCACTCAGTAAAGCAATTATATCTGCAGAATTACCTACGGATGAACTTGGCTGGAATAAACTTAGAAGTTCTTTTGAATCTCGTTGGACTTCCTTAAATAACCTTCGCACGCTTACATGTTTATTAAGCGTTACAGGGTTATTAATAGCTATATTTATTGGATAATTGGATATTAAAATTTTTAGATTAATGATAGAAATGAAATGTAAAAATAAAAATATATTATTAAAAAGAGGATAATTTAATGAAGATAAGAACATTAAATTTTTTTAGAGTAGTTAGTTTTATTGGAGGAACTTCATTATTGGTTTTATTGTTTATTGCAATGCAATTGAAATATTTAGCAAACATTCCCCAACCAGTTCAATATGTTGGACTATTTCATGGTATATTTTTTGTTTGTTATATCTTGGTGGTGATTTGGACAACTTTTATAGTAAAGTGGTCAATATGGTGGTTTTTAATATCTATAGTAGTTACATTTATTCCGTTTGGAAATTACATTTTAGATTTATATCTCAAAAAGCATATTCATAAAGAGAAGTTCGTATAACCTAAAAAAACAATTAGGAAATATGAAACTTGGTTGAAAATTGACAATTTACAATTAAATCATCAATATATATGTTATAGCATATATATATTGATGATTTTCTTTTAAGGTATATGAATTTATAAAAATCTAACTGAATTGCACATTCCTATTAAAGAGGTTACTTAGAAATTAATTTAGTAGTAAATAATTTTATAATTTGCGTGCTATGGCATGAAAATTTCTCAGTATAGTCTTTTTAATACTTATTAAGGAGTGGAAAATGAATGATGAATGGAAAAGTAACGATCATAACAGGAGCAAGTCGAGGAATTGGAGCTGAAACTGCAAGGTTATTGGCTAAATATGGAGCAAAAGTAGTTATAAACTATGCCAGTAATAAGAAGGCAGCACAGGAAGTTGTAGAATCCATTACTTCAAAAGGAGGAGAAGCTATAGCAATAAAAGCAGATGTCAGAAGTTATGATGAAATGCATTCTCTAGTAAATGAAACTCTTTTAAAATTCGGAAAAATAGATGTGCTAGTGAACAATGCAGCAATTGGGTTTGCTATGAAACCTTTATCGGAAATGGATTGGGATGATTTTAAACCTAAGCTAGAAGGAGAAATTAAGGCAGCTTTTATTGCAACAAAGTCAGTTCTACCATTTATGAAAGAACAAAGGTATGGAAAGTTAGTGTATATCTCTAGTAGCTTAAGTCATCAACCTATGCCTAACTTTATTGCTCATGGAGTAGCAAAAGGAGCACTTAATTCTTTTGTGAAATATTTAGCTCAGGAGTTAGGACCTTATAATATTACTGCGAATACAGTAGCACCTTCTATGGTGAAAACAGAAGCTACCAAACATATTCAGGTAGAAGAAATTGAGAAGGTTTCGGAATTTACTCCATTAGGTAGAATCGCTAAGGCTGAAGACGTTGCAAGCGCCGTATTGTTTTTTGTAAGTGATCAAAGTGCTTTCATTACAGGAACTTATGCTCCCGTATCTGGAGGCATGGAAATGAATAATTAAAAATTTCAATATGAAATAAATAAGATAGAAGAGGAGTTGATTTTAATGAAAAAATTGTTATTAGCGTTTGATAGAGAACTTATAGTAGCAGAAAGAAAAGGATCAACATGGAAGATAAGTAACCATTTTAAAGGTGCTAATCCAATTACATTAGCGTTTGATCCAAGTAATCCGGCTCGACTTTATTGTGGAACTTTTGACAGAGGGTTATGGAGGAGCTTAGATGGAGGTAGCTCATGGGAAGCGATAGGTACATTATATTCGTTTGGTGATTCGTATCCACTTCATGCTAGTAAAATGAGTTCAGTAACGGCTGTTGCTGTATCTTCCTTAAATGGCGAAGATGGTAACGGAATAGTATACGTAGGCACTGAACCAAGTGCTATGTTTATATCAAAAGATGGAGGAGACCATTTTGAGCTGTTAACTGACTATCGGCAAATACCTTCTTACCCTTCTTGGTTCTTCCCTCAAAGAACCGATACTCACCATGTTAAACATATTGAAATTGATGCTTCTAATCCACAAACTATCTATACAACAATTGAAGTAGGGGGACTAATCAAGAGTATGGATGGTGGTATTACTTGGACCGAAGAGAAAGAAAAAGATTATCCCCAGGATATACATGTAATTAAGTCGCATCTAAATAATCCTAATCGCTTATATGCAGTTTTGGGTGATTCGTTCTTGAAAGAAGAAGGTCATGAGTATGCAGAAAGTAAAGATGGAGGTAAGACATGGCACTACATTACTGAGGGTCTAACACATCATTATGCTTATCAAATGGCGGTGAATACGGCTGATTCGGATAATATTATTATTGCTACGTCTTCAAATCCCTTTGCTGCACATGAGTATGAAAACGGGAATTGCGAATCATTTATTTATAGAAAAGAAAAAAATCAACCCTGGAAAATTAGCACTACTGGATTACCTGATTCTAAAGGAACGTTAATACCTGTAATAAAGGTTTCAAAAGAAGGGGATTTTTATCTATTTAGTAATAAAGGTTTATTTATTTCTGTGGATGGCGGTTTAAATTGGAATTCTCTTGAAATTCCTTGGCAACAAAGATTTATAACACAACACCCTTACGACATGCTTGTTATTGAGTAAATAGAATATATATAGGAATTCTTTTGTATTACTTTAAGAAAGACATAAATGATTTTAAAAAATTTATTATCTCACAATCCTGAAGGAACGCAAATTGAATTAGAAGTAAGTAAAGGAGATATGTCTGAAATAAAGATTAAAGATAATGGGATTGGAATGGATGAAGAGGTGATCTCAAGAATATTTGATCGCTATTATCGGGGAACTTCTACTGGTACGCTTAGTGGTGGCACCGGTCTTGGTATGGCTATCGTAAAACAAATAATTAAGGGCCATTGAGGAGGAGTTGAAGTGTTAAAAGCCAAGTGGGACAGGGCACACAAATAACATTAACTCTACTGAGCTCACGAGAAAATATTATCTAGTCTGATATCTTAAGCTTTACAAAGAAAGAACCTGACGTTTGAGACAAAACAGGTTCTTTCTTCTTGTTGTTATTATTTAAAACTTTCTCTAATCAGTTTTCCAATTTCCTTATAATGTGTTTCTAATGCAAAATGTCCGCTATCAACTAAGTGTACTACAGCATTTTTAACGTCTTTTTTGAATGCTTCTGCTCCAGGGTATATGAAAGAAAGGTCATTCTTCCCCCAAACAGCTAAGAGTTTTGGTTGATTTTCTCTAAGGTATCTTTGAAAATCTGGATACATTTTAATATTATTTTGGTAATCGTAAATCAAATCTAGTTGTTTATTTGCATAATCTTCATTATGAGTATAGGCAATATCTAGCGTATAGCCATCTGGAGATACACTACATTCTTTAGTTCCTTCTGTGTACTGTCCTATAATGGTTTCTCTAGAAAACGCTGTTCGATAACTGTCACGTTTTTCATTTGTAGGGTTATTCCAAAAATCTTTTCTTGTTTCCCATTTTGGCCCAAGCCCTTCTTCATATATATTTCCATTCTGACTAACGATTCCTAATACTTTCTCTGGTTTTCGTAATGCCATTCTGAAACCAATAGGTGCTCCATAATCAAATACAAACATATAATATTGATTGATTTCTAATACTTCTAAGAATGATTCTATGATTGTTGAGATGTTATGAAAAGTGTATTCAAACTGTTCTCTGGATGGGGAAGAACTATTACCAAAGCCAGGATAGTCTGGTGCTATGATATAAAAATGATGTTCTAATTCAGGTATTAAATCCCTGAACATGTGGCTAGCGGAAGGAAAGCCATGTAGTAATAATAACTGCGTATTTAAGAGATAAGTGTTTGTTTATTGAGGGAGGTTAGTTAAATAAAGAATAGAACAAAAAAACACCAATAATGGTGTTTTTTGTTTAAGCGAGAATTAAAGGGAACAAGGATATGAATCGTTTTATCCTATTCCACTTGTTTTAGTGAAAATAGTGAAAATAAATGAACTAATTTTCTTTATTAGTTTTCAATGATATTTCATGTAGACGACCGAGTATTTTTGTTCGCATATTATCATCAAGATTACCGAGTCCGAAAATTTCACCTAGCCAGAGACCATCTATTGCTAATCGAACAATATTAGCTTCAATTGGATCAATTCCATCATTCTCTATGTTATCTTTTATAAAGTCATATTTCTCTTGATAAGAACGTAATAAATCTGGATCTAATAATAGAGTAGCAATCATTGCTGCGTCTATCCCATTGTCATCTCCATTTTTCTCTTCAACAGTTCCTAAATATCCCCTCGTCCATTTTCCAATACTATTTTCATCATTAGATACTCGTTGCAAGATTTCATCCTGAAGTACATTTGTAGCTTCTTCAACCATTGATTTTAGCAAGGATTGTTTATTGGGAAAATGGTGAAGTAAACCTCCTTTACTTACACCAGCTTCTTTGGCTACAGCTTCAAGGGTTAAGTTATTCGCTCCAACTTCATTTATTATTTTTGCAGTTGCCAATAACAATAGTTCTCTTTTGGAGTTACTGTTCATTTATTATCACCTCTATCAATATATAATAAATATATAATCCATAACGTCAACTATAACATTTTGAACCCCATACTTCTCTTTAATTCACCTTATTTGGGTTTTGCAATTGATTGCATTTTTTCTTTTTTATTGTCTTTTATCGCAAGGTATCCTACAATTAAGCATCCCAAAATTGTAATTCCTATAGCAAGTAAACTAACTGAATTAAACGAAGAATTAAATGCTTCTTTTGCATGATTAATTAAGAGATTTGCCTGTTGTGTTGGTAGTTTTTCTGCGGCTAATAAGGCTTCATCTATACTATCAACACCGGTTGTTGGAGATAACCCACCTACTGGGACAAATTCTCTTGAGTAAAAGAAAGATAAAAAGCTACCTAGAATCCCTACTCCTAATACTCCACCTAACTCATAAGAAACTTCTTCTGATGAAGCGGCCATTCCTGCCTTTTCTACTGGTACATTATTCATTATGGCATTAGAAGCAACACTACCACTAGCACCTAACCCACACCCTAATAGTATTAGAGAAATGATTTCAAAGAAAGTTCCATTATTTAGAAAAATCATATAACAAACAAGACCACTAGCTGCAATTACTAACGCTCCGAACATAGCTCGTAATACTGAAACACGCTGCAGATACATACCCATGACAATACCTGCTATAAAGGAAGCCACTGGAATGGCAATCATAAATAAAGCCGATTTCAGTGGAGAGTAACCTATAACTAATTGGTACCTTTGGGTGAATATTAATTGTGTACCAACTAAAATAAAGGAAGTAATGATGGCGGCTGTCATTCCTCCTAAAAAACGCTCATTTTTAAATAAGTTAAAATCAATTAATGGACTGCCTAATCTTACTTGTCTTCTATAGAAAATTATCATAGCAATTATTCCAATAATAAGAGCAGTAAAAGCAATTTCTAAATGACCACCACGAAGTGTAAATTCTTTAATAGCTAGAATAATACCTATAAGTCCAATCATGATTTGAATGGAGCCTACATAATCCCATTTCTTATCAGAATGCCCTGCATCAGTTGGTACAAACTTAAACGATAAGAGGAAAGCAATAATTACAATAGGGACATTTATTAGAAAGACAGAACCCCAATGGAAATTTTCAATAAGCGCTCCTCCAATTAATGGACCTAAACCTGCACCACCTGAGAAAACGGAACCCCAAACCCCGATAGCAAAATATCTTTCTTTCTCATTCTCAAAATTTATGCGAATGATGGAAAGGGTAGCTGGCATCATCATAGATGCACCTACAGCAAGGAAAACTCTTGCAGCTATCAACATGGTTGGATTCATTGAAAATGCAGCAGTTAATGAAGCTAAACCAAAAACTACCAATCCAATCATAAAAATTCGTTTGTGACCAATTCTATCTGCTAACGCACCAGTTCCAAGTAGTAATCCAGACATAACAAGAGGGTAAGCATTGATAATCCATAACTTCTCTGATGCTGATGCAACTAAGTCATGGGTAAGTGTAGGTAATGCTGTATAAAGAATTGTCATGTCTAATGATATAAGTAATAAGGCAAATGAAACTATGGATAGCATTATCCATTTGTGTGTTTGATTCATAATGTACTCCTTTGAAATTTAGTGCACCGTCTGGACGGTATACTATTATTTTATGGTATTTTAATTTCAATTGTCAACTTAAATTTGTATAAAGATTCAATATACAATTTATCAAAGTGACACATATGTAGTTAACTATAGAGTGCTTTTCTTAGATATAAGGTTGCCCTTTTCCATGTGTCTTTATAAGGGCAATATAGCGCAAAAAGGATGATTTAAAATATCCTAGATTGAGTATTTAAATTGAAGAATTTTAAGAAATAAAGGAAGAGTCAAATGAATAACAACGTTAAAGAACTTTGAAATCAATTTTGTAGAGAACCAGTTGATATTATTCGAATTGAATCTGTTCAAGTTGTTCCCATGAATAAGGTAATCTGAGGAATTTTCTGTAGCCGAGGGTGAAGGTTATTATCAATTCTGGTGGAATGCACACGAGCAGTTCTTTACTGAATTATTAAAAGAATATGATATAGCAATTACACGAAATATGTTAGTTGTGTGTGAACTACTTTAAAAAAAATATAAGTGAGTACTTGGTTTTTTTTGTAGCATACCATTGCTCAATGAAGATATTTTTGTGAAGTGGTTCACTTAAACAATAGGGGGCTTTAGTGTAATAATAGGTCTATATAATTAGATATTAAATACCCTATCAACAAAGCTAGTGTCTCATAATTAAATTTATTCCAATATTCTGTTATAGTAGTATATAACTGTATTGATTTTTAAATAAAAGTGGGAGCTTTAATATGTCAAAAGAAGAAAAAGATAATCATATTGATAAAAAGAATGACTTATTTTCTAATGAAACAGAACCATTAAAGCTTGTAGAGAACCCATTAGTAGATGCGATTAAACCAATGGTGGGACTCAATGATTTGTGGAAACCATTAATGGATGCAACTAAACCAATGACGGAACTCAATGATTTGTGGAAACCATTAATAGATGCAACTAAACCAATGACGGAACTCAATGATTTGTGGAAACCATTAATGGATGCAACTAAACCAATAACGGAACTCAATGATTTGTGGAAACCATTAATGGATGCAACTAAACCAATGACGGAACTCAATAATTTGTGGAAACCATTAATGGATGCAACTAAACCAATGACGGAACTCAATAATTTGTGGAAACCATTAATGGATGCAACTAAACCAATGACGGAACTCAATGATTTAATCAAACCAATAAGTCTTGTTGTTCCAGTACAAACGATAGATCAATACTATTCAAGTGTTGATAATAAAGTTGTTAGTAACATCTTTAAAGGTATATCACCAGATGATTATTCTATAAAATCAAAAATTAATGATAATAAGATTAATACCCTAATAGTAAAAAGCAATAGCAAAGAAGAAATACATGTAAAGTCATTTGTTAGTACAGTTGGAGTAGTAGACCTGTTAGATAGTATCTCAAAAGAAGAAGCCATTTCTTTTTTCTTACATTTGTCTAGCTATCCAATGCTTGGTGGAGAACATGAAATAGGTCGTAGAATTATAGATCAACTTGATACTATAAAAACTATTACCCTGAATAAACACATTAACCTATTTCGGGCAAGACCAAGAGATGAAAAAACACGCCCAATTCCATATTCACAAGAAGAAATGTTTTCTGCACCTTTCGGATTGTCTAAACAAGGGAGATATAATGTAGTAGGGCAAGGCGAATTATATACATGTAATAATAAAGAAGTTGCTATATTAGAGTGTGCAAAAGACAAGACTACAACAGTGGATGTAATTGAATGGGAATTACAAGAAACCGTTAAAATGATTGATTTAACTGATAAAAAATCTCCCCTGGTGCAGTATTGTAGTTTTAGTGCAGAAACTTCTTCTGGTCTAGAATATCTAGTCCCTAACTTTATAGCTCAATGTGCAAAAAGTAAAGGTATAACTGGAATAGTATTTCCAAGTACACTTAATAGTGAATTTTATAACTATGTCTTTTTTGATTATCAAAAAAAATGGTTCAGATTAGTGACATTCCATGAGTTATTGAGCGCTGCCTAAACTAAATATTAAATAAAGAGACGAAAATTAGAATTCGTCTCTTTTTTATTAACAATTCACAGTATTTACTTTTATCCATTAAAACAACTTTGCTTTCTCAATTATTTTGGTCTATGCGAATAAAAGGGACTATGACTTTGAAAAAGCTGTAAACATAATAAAGAAACTGGTTATTGGGATGTGCCTATAAGGTGAATCCCTTTTTTCGGTATCATAACTTAAAAGAATTGACACCAAAACAAAAGAGTTATAGAATCAGTATATTGAGTGGTGTCATTACTTAGGGTCAAATGTAAAGGAGAAAACTAATGATTTATGGGTACGCAAGAGTGAGTACATACGGACAGGCAAAAGATGGAAATAGTTTAAAGGATCAAATAAACATATTAAAAAGTTACAACTGTCATGAAATTATTGAAGAGTCATTTACTGGAAAAACGATGGATAGGCCAGCCTTTAATGAATTACTAAAAAAATTAAAATCTGGAGATACACTCATAGTCACTAAATTAGATCGTTTTGCCAGGACTCTAATTGAAGGGGAAAAGATTGTTTCCGAGTTAATTGAAAAAGGTGTAAAAGTAATAATTGATAATATGGGGATGATTTTAGACAACACTTCCAGTAGTAAATTAATGAGACAGATTTTTTTTGCTTTTGCTGAATATGAAAGAAATATGATTGTTGAACGTACTCAATCTGGAAAGGCAATAGCAAGACAGCGTGAAGATTTTAGAGAAGGTCGGCCAAAAAAATTTAATAGAAAACAAATACAACATGCTTTAGACCTTTTAAAGACTAATTCTTATAAACAAGTAGAAGAGATAACCGGAATTAGTAAAAGTACGCTAATAAGGGCTAAAAAGAGAACAGACTTGAAGGAGTAATATCGTATGTGGCAATTTCTAAAGAAAGTATCTAAAATCTTTTATCAAACGAAAGTACAAGGATTTTATTCGACCTTTTTTATCATTCTTATAATTATCACTTTAGGTATGGAATTTATTTATCCGGAATATGCCGATTACACATGGAAAGGTATCGGGATATCAATCATTTTTATGTTATTTGGGTTATTCTTCCCTATAATAAATGATTTATTTTACTCATTATCATGGAAACGTGTAGATTTACAAGAGTACCCTAGTAGTACTAATGATAGTAATATGCTATTAACTGATTTGAAGACACTTCGAGATTTAGAAAAATCAAATAAATATATCCGCGTAATGACAATGAACGAAAGAATGTCCTATTCATTCATCGCAATAATGGTATTTTTTAGTTTGCTAGTTGCATTTTTGAATTTTACTAATTCTAATTATGGTGATTTAGTTGATTGGTTATCAATAACAGCACTTGGATTGGGCGTTTACCCATTAATTGGAGGAGCAGCTAAGAATAGAATTGTTAACAAAATTAATGAAGTTCAATCGTTAACGGATCAACTTAATAATAAGGAAAGCGATATTCAAATATCGCAGCTTAAAAATCAAGTTAATCATTTACAAAGTTTAACGGAGAAACTTTTAGCACAACTAGAAAAAGTGGATAGAAAAATAAAGTGATTAATATGAGTTTGATTCAAGAAACAAACTCATATAATTTAGGTTTTTAAGACTACAATCGTTGTGTATTGTGGTCCTTTTTTACTATTTGATGGATTGATATAATTTTTTTTGATGATATTGTTAGATTGTTCAAAACCATACCACTAAATATATCTATTAAAGTGAGCAATTGGATACAGAAAATAGTTTACTATTTGAAAATTAATTGATTTTTTTATACTAGGACAGGGAGCTATAAGGAGTTACTATGAATTCAAGCGATATTCAGAATGACAATTTTAAATATAAGAAGTTATATATGTTTGATAATAAGTTAATTAATTCAGGTGCAGTTATATTAATTGTTGCTTTTGCCATAATTACTTCATTAATGGGAGAATTCAATTGGATAGATTTAATTAGTTTTACTGTGGTTATATTCCTACTGATGTTTTTAACAGCAATCAATGATTATATTTATAGAGCATTGGCTCGTAAAGAAGACATAAATATTTCTAAATTTCCTACTACAACAGAATTAGATGGATTAGAAAAGGAATTAAGAATCTTAGAAACATTAACTAAGGGTTATGGTGTTTTTAGGGTAATGGGAAGGTTTGAAAAACTTGCTTTTACAACAACTACTTTACTTTTTGCAGTTGGATTATTGGCAGCTACAATACTCTATCCTTTAAAATCTTATGGCACACTAATAAATTGGTTATCTATTTCTGCTTTTGGTGTAAGTTTAATGCCAATAATTGATAGTAGCGCAAGGAATAGAATTACATATAAGATTTCCCTTATTCAATCTAAAATAAACGAAATAAAAGAACGGCAAAATAAAAATACTATAAATAAAATTTTAAACATAGTAGAAACGTTAAAAAAATGAGTTTTTTAGGACTATAGGATTGTATCCTATAGTCTTTTTTTACTATCTTACAGATTGATAGGAAAATTTTAAGATGATATTGTTATATTGTTCATTAAAAAACTAATTATCATACAATCGTTCAATAATAAAGACCTAATAGGAGAGTATAGATTAATGAAAATAACAATATTAGCAGAGAAACCGGATCAAGCACGCAAGTATGCTACAGCTTTAGGATCTGTAAAAAAGGGAAATGGATTTTTAGATGTAGACACTAATATTTTAAATGGAGAAGTCGTTGTAACCTGGGGAATAGGGCATTTAGTTGAGCTTGCCAGTATGGATAAGTACGGAGAACAATATAAAAAGTGGAACATGGAAAACCTTCCTTTTCAGCCGGAAAAAATGCTATATGAAGTTAAAAGTAGCACTAGAGCACAATTTAGCGCTGCTAAAAAGCAATTAGAAGAAGCAGATCTTATTATTATTGCCACAGATCCTGACCGAGAAGGAGAGAATATAGCCTATTCTATCTTCAGTAAGTGTTCAGCAAAAGTGAAGAGTACACCTAAAAAAAGATTATGGATTAACTCAATGGTCGATAAGGAAATTCAACGTGGATTTCAAAATCTAAAAGATAGCAAAGATACATTTAATTACTTTGTAGAAGCTCAAACAAGACAAATAAGTGATTACCTTGTAGGGATGAATTTCACCCAATTTTTCACGTTATTAGCTCAATCAAAGGGATTACAAGGGGTTTACTCTTTAGGCCGCGTACAAACGCCTTGTAACAGTCTGGTAGTACAAAATGATTTAGCTATTAAGAATTTTCAAGAAGAAACGTTTTATAAATTGTTTGGTAATGTCACAAAAGATAATAAAGCTGTTAAGTTTACCAACGATACAAAATATCCTTCAAAAGAAGAACTCGCTGCAGCTATTCAAAAACTCGGTTTAAATGCTCCGAAACAAACAAATATTAGTTCAGTAAAAAAAGAAATGAAAGCAAAAAAAGCACCTAAATTATTTAATCTAGGTGGAATACAAAGTTATGCAAATAAGAAATGGAAATACAGTCTTGATAAGTCCTTGAAGACTATACAAACCCTTTATCAAGAAGGCTTTTTGTCTTATCCACGTACAGACTGTGATTTAATCACTACTAATGAGTTTGAATATTTAAAGGCTAATTTAGAAAAGTATAAAACGACAATTGGTGTTTCTTTTGAAAATGTACATTTAGAGCCAAGAAAAGAGTATGTGAACAATGATAAAGTCCTGGAACACTATGCTATTATCCCAACTGAAAAGATCCCTACTTTATCATCTTTAGATGATGCTCAACGCAATATATACCAAGCAGTTGTTAGAAATACTGTTTTAATGTTTGCTGAAGATTATATTTACGAATCTACAGCTGTAACTATAGATATAAACGGTTCTATCTTTACCGCAAAAGGGATTGTTCCTAAAAATCCAGGATGGACCAAAGTAGAAGCGTTAGAAGAAGATAAAAAAGAAGAAATTGTTACATTACCAGCCTTTGTTGAAGGAGAAAGTGTTTTGTTTGTTCCTAAAACAGAAGAAGGCAAGACAAAGCCGCCTTCTCGCCTTACTGAAGCTTCTCTAGGAGGTAAAGGAGGACTAATGGATAAATTAGGTCTAGGAACACCTGCAACGCGTTCTAGCATCATTAAAACGCTTATAGATCGCGAATATATTCGAGTGGAAAAAACTAAGTTATATCCAACACAAAAAGGCTCGCTTCTTTATAATCTAACTAAAAATATCTTGTTAGGAAGTCCAGATATGACAGCAAAATGGGAAGATTATCTAAAGAAAATTGGTACTGGAACAGGCACACAGAAGGTCTTCTTAAATAACATTAGCAATTTTATTAGTGGAACTTTAAATGAGCTAAAGAAAAAAGACATCGATACAAATACAGTTCAACAAGTAAAAGATAGTAATAAACAAGAGATCGGTAGCTATTTGGTGAAAGAAGAAGCAAAAGTATATAAGTGCATGCAAAAGGGAAATACTTCAGAAGAATTTTTTATTTTTAAGAACATTTCAGGAAAGAAAATTAGTATAAGCCAAGTTAAACAACTGTTAACAAAGGGAAAAACCGGATTAGTAAAAGGCTTTGTTTCATCCAAAACAAGTAAAAAATTCGATGCTCATTTAGTATTGAAAGAAGGAAAGGTTTCTTTTGAATTTGCTAAGAAGTAATAACAAGATATTACTCATTTTAAGGGGGCTTGTTGCTATCTTAATCGTTAGCAGCATACTTACCTTTATAAAGAGTCTAATTCCCATAGAAACAGCTAATAACACGGCTAATATTAATAAAGGTATAGAACTTAATTTCCTAAAAATTTTGGTTCCTTTGTTAGTTGGTCCTATTCTAGAAGAATTGATTTTTAGAAAATGGATTCCAAATACCTTCCAAGACGTTTTAGGAAGAAAAGGATCGGTTATTTTCTCTAATTTACTCTTTTCAGTGCTTCATTTTGATTGGTTTATTATCACTTATTTTGCGAATGGATTGATTTATTCTTATTTTTATAATAAGTCCAATGATATAAAGGTGCCTATAACTATGCATATTATGTACAATTTTATTGTCTTTTTAATAACTAACTTATGAATTTCAGTTGGTATATATTTCTATTAAACTAGTCAATTAGGTCCTATAAAATAGTGTATAATATAAATTATTATTAAATCCTACTCAAAAATGAGTATTAGAATAATATTTTCCTTCCAATTGTTTAATTTCAACGTATAAAAATGATGAAAATGAAAAGTTTTGTAAAAAAAAGGTGGTGGAAATCGTTGAAAAAAATAGGATATATTAAGAACTTTATGGACGAACTTTCACCCAACACTCACATTCTAAATAGAATGAAGCAAGAAGGCGTACAGCGAATTATTATGGAATTGGATGAAGCTGAAGATCCACTGACTTTGTTGCTAAATAACGTAGATAACATGAATAGTCGGGACATTCTTGTTGTATGGGATATAGATGAACTTGGTGAATCTATTAAGGATATTATCAAGGTTCTTGAAAAATTAGATGAGAAAGATATAGGAATTTTACTTTTAGAAGAAAGAGTAGAAGAACTTACTAATGCTTGTAAAAATGACTGGAATATGCAAGCAATGCTAAGAAAACAATTAATATTAACTTTAAAATGGGTCAATAATAAAGAACTAAATGACATCAGAAAAAGAGAAACTGTAGGTATGCAATATATAAAGTCTCTAAAAGAACAAAGGGGATCAGGACGGCCAAAAAAGTATCATAGAAATGCAGCAGATCCAGAAGATAGAAGAATATATTTAAACGTAGTAAAAATGCTCGACAATAATGTTCCTATAAGTAAAATTTCTAATGCAGTTAATATTTCTAGGGGAACTATTTATGTAATAAAGGAAGAACTAAACGAAGAAAGAGCAAGAGAAGGTGGGGATCTTCCCCAAAACCATAATTAGTTCTTTTACTGTTACCTATATAGAAAAGAGATTCATCTTGGATGAACTTCTTTTCTGTTCAAAAAGTAACTAGTTACTTGTTACTGTTCAATAAGTGTGCTATAATAGTGTCAAATAAAGTTATTTAAGGTGGGTATTTCAGTGGAACAAAAAGAAAATAAAGGACCTTCAAAAAAACCTGTAAAAATTAATGAAGACTTACATTATACATTAAAGTTATATGTAGCACTTAAAGGAAATGGACTAACTATTTCTGATATAGCAAATGAAGCTATTAAAGAATATATAAACAAAAATAAAGATATCCAAGATATTTTAAAAAAGAATAAGGAGTAGTGAAAAGTTAATGGAGGATAACCATAGAACCATTGTAGAGAAGAAAAGTTACAAAAGAGGCTATATCACGCTTTTAACACTTGTTTTAATTATTGTAGCTTTTGTGTTTTTACTAATAACTTTTACAAAAATCATGTTACAAATAGTATTATCATTGTTTGTCCTAGCATTGCTTGTATTTATTGGCTATAAGGCTATCATATATATAATAAATTTTGGATTTTTTGTAATAAAATCGTTTGCTGGTATAGCTGCATTTCTTTTAATATTAGGATTAATTTTATGGGTGGTTACATAATATATTAGATTTTATATAGAACTTACTTGGAGATGGCACAATATTTCTTTTAATCTACAATAGCAGAGGATAGGGAGTTACTTATTTGATTACCAGAAAAGAAAATGAGTACTTACTAATTTCCTAAATACATAGAATATATTTTATATAATTAATGACAGCGTAAAATTTCTAGTAAAACTTACTCTCAATAACTGTATAAAAAGGCCGTAAATAATTATAAAGCAGAAAAAAATAAATAATCCCACATAGTCAGCACCTATCTGGGATTATTTCAGAACATATTTATTTTTTCAAAAAAATTAAGAAGATCTTATCTTATATTTTCTATAAATAATATACCACACAATATAAGATTTCTTCTACTAAAAATAGGGGAGTCAACATGTTTATTCAAGCTAAGAAAAAAAGAGAAGAATTACGATTACCTATACTACATTACATTGTAGTAGACGATTGGATTCCAAAACTAGGATATAAAACCTTTGGATATTGGTTAACATTTCATACATGGGTAAACAGATCAGATGAAAAAATTGACGATATAGCAATGGCAAAGATCCCAATGTCTATGGAAAAAGTAGCCGAAAAATTAGGAATGAATAAGTCTACTCTCTATAGAAATGTTATTCCTGTGCTTTGGGAATATGGATTAATAGACTTAGTTGAATATGAAGATAGTGCTCGAAAATCTCAAAAACCAGTAAATATTATTCCTTATGATTATCCTCAAAACAATAAAGAATTAGAAACAAAACCTTTAGAGAAATGCAGGGACTGGAAACTAGATTATAATACTTCAGCAGCATTTTTTGGGAGAAAAGGTGGCCGGAAATTAGAAGTATTACCTATAAATAACGGTTGCGAAAATGCAACGGTAGACGGTTGTGAAAATGCAACGGTGGACGGTTGCGAAAATGCAACGGTCACCGTTGCAGAAATGCAACCTAATAATGTTTCAAATAACTCTAATAATGTTTCAAATAACTTAATAAATCATGATACAAATAATTTATTAATGGATGAAGAAGAACAACCCTTTAATCGTGAAAATTTATATAACCTACTAATTAATTTTAAAATTGATCCAGTAGTTGCTAAAGCTATTGTTAGTTTAAGCGAAAAAAACAACATTTCTGTATATGGGTATGAAGTGAAAGATCAAGTGAAACAAATGATATATGAGATTGAAGTAGAAAATAAAAATATAGAGAATTACCCTTTTTACTTCTTGAACGGGATTGTAATGAAAAGAGAACAACGAAAGTCAGCTCATATACTAAAGTCCTTAAAACAAGAATTTAATGATCGGCAAACTGCCCAGGCTGAAAAAAAGACAATAAATTATAGTTTTGGAAAAGATGAATTAAATAATTTATTTAAAGCACATTTAGAAGGTTGATATATTTAGAGACTTATTAGTCTCTTTTTTTTTTGAATATCCATAATTGGGAATGGTTTTATAAAATAACTGATTATGCTATATTGTAAAAGAAACGTGTACAAATATATGGAGGTAAATATAATGCATTATAAGAAAAAAGTAATAGGAATTTTGATGTGCTTAATAACTGTGATTTTACTAGCTGCTTGTGGATCTAAAGAAGAAAGCAAAAGCAATAAGCAAGCAGAAGGGTTACTTCCAGTTGGATCAACATTAATTGGGGCTAGAGCAACTAAAGAGATTATACACGTTGATTCGGCTAACACATGGACAGTAAAAGATGAACATAAAGATGATTCTAACTATAATATTACTTCAGTTGAAAAAACAGGTGAAAAGGTTGATAAATATGAGGTTTATAAACTTGTTGCAACAGAAGTGTATGGTGATATTGAAAGTTCATTTTCTAAACGAGAAGGTAGAAATTTCATAATAGTAAAAGAAGGGGATACTTATTATTTTAGATCAATAGCGGATGGAAACATAGAAGGTATAACAGAAAATTTAGCATCATCAGAGGATAAAGATGCAACAGTAAAGGAAATTTCCAACTATACATTTAAATTACAATAACTAGGTAAAATTACCTAGTACGATGTGTTGACCGACAAATAAAATTGTGCAATAATTAGAGTGTAAGAAAGAGTGAATGGATAAGAATTGACGTTCTTAGACATTCGTAACAATAACAATTAGGCTTGTTACTGGTACTTTTACTCTCTCTAAAGTTGCAAAAGCAACGTCATTAATTTTACTAGAAATATTTTCAAAAAGCGATACATATTTCTTTAAAATCATTATTTTGTATTTCTCTATATTTTTTTGATTTTAAGAAACAAAGTTTCCGGAAAATATTTCAATTTGTTTATGACGTTTTGTACTTATGAGAAGGCGGTAGTCCAGTGGGCTGCCGCCTTTATTACTTTAAATAACACGAAAGGGGATAATATGAGATGCAACTTAACTATGGATGGACAGAATATGAAGTAAAGGAAAAAACATGGCAGTTGTTGACTAATGATGGTTCAATTTGGGTCAAAATTGACATGAAAGGTAACTTTCTTAATATTGCAACAGGTGATAGAAAGCATCTAACTGAAATCTATGGATTTATTAAAAATTGCACAAATTCAGAAGGAGTTATCATTGCCAAGAGAAAGAAATACGGTAATCCTTTAGTGCCTATGAAGAAAAAGAGAATTAAAATTAGTTAAAAAAGACGCCTATTATTGATTGAATGTATATGTTTTTAATATGCAAATAATAAATTATTAGACTACTAGATTATTTGCAATTGATCTTTGAAAACTAAATATAGTTGACGTACTGCACTTGTACCTTCGCAAGTGTTACCTGGTTGGTTGCTAGGAGTATAAGGTTATTAGACGTTAGAAGGTGTCTTTATTTTTTCTTAACATACATAGTGTAGTTAAGGTTGCTGATTATCCAAAAATCAGAATCGATTCTTGCTTAACATACCTAAGTAATGTTAAAGGTTATTCCTGATTATCCAGAAATCAGTAATCATTTAAGTACTTTGCCATGACCATAGAACAGCTAACCACTGTTTGATAATTGACGAAGCAAAGGTTTATTTGCCAAGATCCTTTCATAAGGAGAGCGAATTGCTTAATAAGGTGGCAACTCAAAGCCTGAATAGTTGCATAAACAAAGACATATAGAATTAGATTTAGATTTAGATTATTTGTATATTAAAGAAATATACACAAATTTAATAGGCAAAGTCACAGGGAAAAGGTGAGCTTAATGAAAAAGAATCTTTGGACTAGTGAAGTTAGGTTTATCTCTGGTAACAAAGAAGTTTTAGAATTTGCAGATGAGGAAAAAGCTAATCAATTTTACAACACACTTTTATCAATCAAGAAAGATTGTAAGGAGAATATCTTTTTTAAAACAGGTCTTACAGAAATTTTAATTAATATTAACAACGTTGAAACTATCTCTAGACCAAAAGAAATGTTAGATATATCCACTTTAATTTAAACTAGTCAACTAACTATAGTCAAAAGAGTTATCAATAATATTTATTGATAGCTCTTTTTTTATTTTCTTTAAAGGAGGTGGGGCCTACAGAAACGGCTATAATCCAGATAGAAAATTAAAGAAAAGGAAGATAAAAGTGTGAAGAAATTAAGCTTTATATCTGTACTATCTCTATTGTTTAGCATTGCCTTTATTCCTGGACTAATGAAACAAAGTGTAGTTTCTGCGGCAACACTCAACTTAAAAGATACCGATATTGCAACAGTAGTAAATGAAAATACGGAGATTAGTAGTAAATACACATTTTATCCGGAGTTTACTAGTGATACAACGGTAGAAACATTCGGTTCAGGATGGTCTAAGAAATTTACTACCGAAACATCTAATGAATCGGCTGCATATTGGTCTTTTGTTCCGACAAGTGATAATCAAAAGGGAAAACAAGGGGTTATCTATAAAAACGTTGGACTGTATGAAGGGAAAGTAATTGATCTTAAAATAACTGTCATGGATTGGGATAGTTTGAAAACCGAGAAAGGTAACATTGGTTATCGAATGCATAACATTGGTCATATCATGCAGGGATATAATTCTGTTACGCAAAAGTGGGAATTTATCGATCATGAATCAGGAAAGAGTGTTAAGATAAATGGTTATTTAACTATTAATGACATCGACTCTATTCAAGGGGTTGCTTTTACCGATGCTCAAGTAAATAACTTTGATCACTTATACGTTACTAACGATGATTGGTTAAAATATGAGCACACCAACAGTAAACATCTTATTTTTGACAGTGGAAATGCAAGTGCTGAAGAAAGTGATAAGTTTGCCAGCTTTACTGCAACTTTCAGTGATCAGTCTAGCGTTACTTTCGATTGGGTGAAGATGTATAGATATGCCAGTACTAAACCAACACCAGCCTATGACACAGCGTTAATTTCACCTGGACAATACTTTTCCATTACCGGAACAAAACTTGCTAGAACAGAAGCCATTGCACCTGAAAAGTATATTAATACTTCAAGTAGTAGTGAAATGAAGTTAGAAAAGGAGAATGTTTTAACTTCCTATAAACAGAATTTCACCTATGAAATTATTAATCAGGTACACGATGAATATACAGAGTTCTACTATAGCAATTATCAAATGAAAGACGTCGTTCCAAAAGGTTTAAAGATTGAATCCATTAAGGTTTATGACAAAGACCAAAAGGATGTAAGTGGTTTATTTGATGATAAAAGTAATGGTAACAGTGTATTGCTAGAAGCAAAATCATCTTCATTAGAAAAAGGCTCCTTTTACGGGAATACTTACAGGGTAGAAATTAAGGTTGTTCCTGCAAGTTTAGATGATTTAAAACCATTGGTAGAAAATAATGTGATTGAGTGGAAAAATACCGCAACCAATACAATCAATGGTGTTACAAAGTCTTCTAATACAGCTATAACAAAACTGTATCAGAGGAATGTTACAGAAAATCATATTGATAAAACCGAAGGGAAAACCATTATAACTAATAGTGTTAAGAAGTTTGATGGTGAATTTTATTCTTATGGTCCTAAAACGAATTTGACTTACAAATATAACAATATTTCTTATCCTTATATGCCTGAAAGTACTGAAAAGCAAGAAGGTACGGTAAACGGAAAAGATGTGACTGTTGATTTTTATTACACTCATCCAATTGTTGAGTTAGGAACTAAGAAGATCCAGATCTTCACGGATAAGTATGATAAGGGATTACCGGTAAAACTTCAGTATAATGTTGGATTATTAGGTAGTTCCACAGGTTGGGATACCGAAAAAGTAGACATTTTAATTACTAATAAGGATACCGATAAACAGGTGTTAAAAAAGACTCTCACTGTCAAAGAACTAAAGGAAACAGTAGAGCTTAAAATACCTAAAGATGCTTTAAAAGTGGATTATAATGCCAACTATGAAGCTCTCATTGTCCCAAATGATAAGAAAAAAGTATTTATCCAAGATGAGAAAGAAAAGATTGATACAGATGGTTATACATCTTCAGAAGAACAATTAAACCTTAAAGCCGATGATGTTGAAACGACTATCTATAAAGGGGTAGTCATGACAGAAAGAGAAATTGGAAAAGAAATGAAAAAATTTCACGAAACTCTAACCTTACCTACTTTAAAACAGAATCCTATTAAAAGTGGTTATGGGGTAGATATGACAAAACAAATCACATACAAAAATGATTTGAAGTCGCTAACCTCAATTAAGGCCCAATATCTCGTAGATAATCGGTTGATTGATTCTTATGTTGAGTACCCACAAAAAGAAAGTAAGGCCATTATAAACGCTGTTACAACGTCTTCAGAAACAAGCAACAATGACACTCTACAACAGACAGTAACTCTCCCAAAAGTATACATTGAAGAAAAAACCGGTGCTGTTTTCTCGGAAGAACAGAAGCAATCCGGTGATGATCGTATTCATAATGAATTAAAAGACGGTGGGAATAAGCTGTATATTCCTATCTGGTTAGATGAATTGGGAAGTTACGATGTTCAATTCAAAAGTATAGATCCAGTAGGAGCAAACCAAGTTTCTTTTAACATTCAGGATTCTATTAATGTTTATGCATATATGTATGGATATATTGGGTCCGATACGATTAAAAAAGATGAAATACTGATTGAGCCAGTAGATCCAGAAAATCCATTTCCAGATGGTTTGCCGGAAGGTTGGACAGATGATGATTTAACCTGGTTTCAAGAATAACTGAAGGAGAAGGAGAGAGTGTGATGCTAATGTTAAGTATGACGCGGCTAGGTATTCCTTAAAATGCCTGCCAAACTAACAGAGAGGTGGTTGATAATATGGGTGTACTAACCTATAGTTCGGCCAAACGTTCATTAATAATGACGGCTGTCTATTTAATCTGTGCTTCTCTAATTATCAAGGGTGTTGGCCATTTGTTAGAGTATAACCTTATAACAGGTTTAGAAACTATGTTATCTGGACATCAATTTAACTTTGAAATACCAAAGTTTAATATGGACAACCTTAGTTTTGACCTGTTAGCAACCTTCGTTAAGGATAAGATCGATGGCATTATAGAAGTTATATTTGGATCTGCTTTAGGGGTTGTAAATTATGCTCATTTTAGCTCGGCTGCGGCAGGAAAAGCAGTAGCTACAGGGGCGGCCAAAGTTGCTACATATAAAGCAGCTTAAAAATGTTTTGCTTAGGAATGCATGATTACAGTGCATTCCTTTTTTAATTCAAAAATTTATAGAAAAAGGTGTGGACAAAATATGTTAGAAACAAATTCAGATCGTGCTTGGTGGATGATAGGTGCTTTAGTAGTTGGAGGAGCTGCAATTGGTATTTTAAAAGTAAAGTATCCAGAAGTTCTTCAAAAGGGAATTGATTATGTGTTTGATTCAATCCCTTCTGCCGCAGGAGTCGTTTCCAGCGTTTTAGGTCTATTTAGCTAAATTGATATATAGGTGTAATTGCAAAAGTAGTTACACCTTTTTAGCGCTTTAGAAAGGATTACTAATGTATGCTTAGAGACATTCCTTATACATTATGGCTAATGATTGCAGGAATTATTTTAATAGTTGTTACAGGTATGTATTATCAAACCAACTATAAACAAGATTCAGTAGTAATGGGGCTTACAGAAACAGTAAGAACAAGTGCCATTAATAACGCTGATAATAGCTCTAGAATCAATCCTGGTGAACTTTATATTTCTAAGGATGGTTTTGAAGAAGATTTTAAAAAAAGAATGGCTGCAAATAAGAATGTGAAAATAAGTGAAACAGCAACTTATGAATTTAAATATTTAGATAATGAAAATGGAGCTACAAAGGCTATTAAAGTCCTTATAAAAGATGATGTAAATACTTACCAAGCAACAGCGAAAGTTAGTGTTTCAGAATCATAAGGGAGGAGATACATTGCTAGATAAACGGCCAAGAGATAGGGCACCATTAATAAAACCGGAAATTTTAAAAAATGTACAAGAGTCTTTGATTCAATCAAATGCAGAATTGATTGTTAGGGGGCTTTTAGATCCTTCCGCAAGGGAAGAACTAAAAAAAGTTGTTATAAAAGATCATCAACATGTAGTAAGAGAAAATGATGAACTTGTAGAATATATCGTACAAGAAACGGTTGGTACAGGTATTATCGAAGATATCATTAGGGACGAAACTGTTACAGATATCGGCTATAATGGGACGGATTTAATTATTGAAACAAACGATAAAAAAATGAAGTACACAGGAAGCCAGAAGATAACAGAGGACTATATTATAAGGATTATACAAAAGTTTGCGAATGCTAATGGAAAGGATTTTACACCTAAAAATCCTATTCTAGATGGTAAATTCGGTAATATCCGTATCAATGCTGTACATGGGCAAAATAGTACAGCAGGAACCACAATGAGCCTTCGTGTTGTCCGGCCGCGATTAGCTTTAAGGAAGGACAACTTTAATGATTTTGCTCCGGAATTTATGTATGAGTTCTTTGAGAAATTTATAAAACTTAGGACCAATATTGTAATTAGTGGTGAGACTGGAACAGGTAAAACAGAGTTTCAGAAGTTATTAGCTTCATTTATGGATTTCAAGCACAAGATTGTATTAATTGAAGATACAGCTGAAACATTCTTAAAAGAAATGTTTCCAGACAAGGATATCCTTTCATGGCTAACTAGTGCGGATGTAACTATTACCGATTTAGTAAAGGCTGCATTGCGAAATAACCCAAGATGGATTTTAGTTTCAGAAACCAGGGGTCAGGAAGCATATGAAATGATACAAGCTGTTTTATCCGGTCATCACATTGTAACTTCCTTGCATGCCATAAATGCTAGAGCTATCCCTAAAAGGCTTATAAACATGGCTAAAATGGGATATTCCGTATCAGAAGAAGCATTAGAAGGAGATATTAGAAGATATTTTGATTTTGGTGTTCATATAAAACGCGTGGAATATGACAATCAAATTATAAGGTATTTGGATGAAGTTGTAGAATTTAAGGAAGATGGAGATAAAACCATTTTCAAGCAACGATTTAATGATGGGAAATTTACTTGTTCAACTGGTGAGATATCGGTTGAATTAAAGGATCTTCTTTCTGAAAAAGGAATAGAAGTTGATTTTCCCGAAAATCAAGAATTTACCCGCGTAGTTAGTTTCCAAAAGCAAACAGAAAGATTAAATATCCTATAATGAATTGGAAATTTCTATTGGGTTTATTACTCGGTTTAGAAATTGGATTTATCATCCTTACACTCCTGTTCTATTACCTTTCAGGCTAAGAAAAAGGGAGGTGTTTATTATCAGTGAAGGTTAATAAAAACGTAAAGAAACTAAACACACGAAAAAAACGTGTTTTAAATGTAGATGAACTAAATGCTTATAAGGTAGCCTATGGAAAGCCATTAAAAACAAAAGATTATGTGTACTATGTAGGAATGCCGGCTCTAATATTTGCGGCATTTTCTTTCTTATTACTCTATTATTGGTGGATATCGTTAATAATGGCTGTTTTAGGAGCTTTATACGGTATGAAAGTATTTCTACCTAAGAGTGTTGCAAAAGCTTATCAATATCAATCCTTTGCTCAAAGGAATAAATTTGTTAACAATATGACACAGATTTTAACGGACGAAGGAAAAACAGTCACCAGGGCTTTACAAACAGCTAACGCCAGGACTGAAGGGGAATTTAAGCAAGACATTAATGAACTACAAGCTAGGTTGATTGGTGCTGATAATAACCAGATAAAGAAGGCTTTTAAAACTGTTGAGGATAAATACCAAGACGATGTTATATTCACTCAATATATTGAACAGTTAGAAACCGCAATGCTTGAAGGAAGAGCTAACATTGATACATTAAAAGATATTAAAACCTATCATAATGATATGAAAAAGAAACAGAATGAATATGAAAACAAGAAGATAAGCCATCTAAAGGATATGAAAATGCTTGGTGGCGTTGTTGTTATATTCGTATTAGCTGTTTCTTTTTCTTTTGGATTTAGTACTTATGTAAATGATTTTGCAAGACAGCCTATAGGGTGGATTACTTGCGGCATTTATATGGTATTAATGGGGCAATTTTTCCGGAAGTTTTCTACGTACCTTTTTGATGATTCTGTGCTGGAGGTATCGTTATGAAAATTACCAAGCAAACAACCAAGAGTAAAAAGTTTTATCGAGCGATTGCAGAGAAAGATCTTTACCCGATGCTTCAGGATATGGGCAATAGTACAAAGAGTATTGATGAGTTCCAGAAGAAAAGACTCATACAATCCTTTATGGTCATGCTGATCTTTTTCTTTTTTGGTTTATTCTTCACTAAATGGCTATACCTTGGAATGCTTGCAGGTACTTTGATTTTTTATAAGCAAAAGTACCAAAATATCCGGTCTAAATATACAACTTGGCGATTTCAAAGACACTTACAGTTTTCTAAATTTACAAGGCTATTAATACCGTATTTAAAACAAAGTAAGGGGCAAGTATCCCTATATACTGTTTTTAATAAAATTATGCAGCGTTTAGAGGATGAACAGGACAGAAATTCTCTCTATCGGCTAATGAGTCAGATGAGTAGTAAGCCAAACGATATACAGCCGTTTATTGAGTATGCAAATAGATCCAGTGGAACGGATATGTCAGTGCTCTTTATGAGTACAATATTCGACTTTCAACAAAGCACGTTCGATACTTCTGTAATTGATGAGTTGGGAAAGATATCTAGTGAAGAATTGATAAACGGAATAGATGAGATTATAGCATTTAAATTAAGAAGGTTTGTATTCTTTCCTACAAAAATCGTAATGTCATCTTTTATTATTGTTGTCGGCTTCGCTATTGCAATACTAATATCGAGCCTTTCAACTCTCAATTTCTAAAAGGAGGGCTGATATATGCAAGAAGGAGCAGTTATGGAATTTTTTAAATGGTTCCTTGGATTGACTCTTTTTATGGGCTTAATTTCATTCGCAATGCTCTGTTTTGATTTAGGAAATATAAATTCCTTTAAACAGCAGGTTAACTATCAAATAGAAAGACAAGGTGGTCTAACAGAAACGGCAGTAGCTAACTTAGATGAATACTCTAAAAAGTACTATCATGGTAATTTTACTGTTGAAAGTGACCAATTAAACCAGAAGGTTTCCTATGGAGATCCAGTAGATTACACAATTAAAGCAACTTTTGATGTTAAAATCTTTCCCTTAATACCGGATCTACACAGGGAATTTAGCGGAACTGGCGTTTCACAGGTTCGTTAAAGATGGGTGGAGAAAATGTTAGAAAATAATACGTTTCGCATAATGATGTTCATTGTCGGCATTTTTGCTTTAGGTGGCATTTTTTATTACTTAGCACAACACTATGGAGGTTTTAAGGAGATAATGGATCAATTTTCTTCTTATAGACTTAAAAAATATTAAAAGATGAGGTTATGAAAATGGCAGGAAGAAAAAAAGAAAATCCAGTAGAAAAAGCTGCTGAAAAGATCTTAAAGAAAAAGAATATTGATTTCAATGAATGGAAGAAAGATGTTATTACAAAACAGAAAATCGCGGTAATGTCTGATGAAGATAAAGAGTGGACAGATCGCACTATTCATGAAGCAGCAATGAAGCTCATTATGGATGAAGTAATAAAAGAAGAATCTAGCGTTTCAGGAAACAATGTTTCTTATTAATAAATATAGATAAAAAATAGTGAAAGAAGGCTTACAGAATGAAATTAAAAGAAATGGCTCAAAACTTAGTTTATAACGATATTTTTGATAATGTATCAGATTCATTAGGTACATTCACAGGAAAACTTCAAGGAATAGGGCTTGTGGTAATTGTTGCGTGTCTAGCAATCATTGGCTTAATGTTCATGTTTGGTGAAGGACCAAGTCGTACAGCGAAAAAATGGTTAATTTATATTATTATTGGCGGATTTATTCTTTTTGGAGCTGCTACATTAGGAAGCACTATCCAAGACACAGCAGGATTCTAATAAAGCGTTGTTTAGTGGGGAGATTAGAAATCTCCCTTTTTATTTTGAATTAAGAAAGGAGCTTATATATGTATAAAGTTACGTTTGGAAAAGTAGATAAAAAAATTTCTCGCTCGATTAAATCTCTTAAAAATAAAAGTGGTTTTGCTCTTCCAGAAGCTGATAGATTAATGAAAGAAATGCAAAAAGCGATAACTAAAGAAATGAAGATCACTATTACTGTTCATGATTTAGATAATGAAATAGATTACTCCTTTGAACAAAAAGCTATTAGTCCGGAGGGAAAAGAGCCTAAACTAATGGATATTTTAGAGGATGATATCATTGCTTCTGGTCATGAGGATGCACAAAAAATAATAAGTGACTTAGAAAAACAATATCAGATTGAACTTACAGCGGAAAATGAAAGTGAAGAGAAAGAAAATAGCCGTACAGCAAGGGGAAACAAAAAAGGTCTTTTTAGTAAATTTAAGAAAAATAAGCAGGAAGAAGATGTACAAGAAGTAAAAAATGATTTTGCAGATCTAGATGAGGAAGAGAACTATTCATCAAGCTCGGTAAAAAGTGATTTTATAGAAGACGATTTTGCTGATATGAATGATCTTTCTTATGAATCTTCTCCAGAACAAACGGCTAACCTTTGGGCAGATTTTAAAGAAGAAACAGAGTCAGAAACAACTACTTATAACAATGATTTTGCTGAATTTGGAGCATTTAATGAAAGTGTTGAAGAAGAGTTTCCTTTAAATGATTTTGAAACTCAAGAATACATGCCGTCTGATTTTGCTGAACAGGAATTAGAACAGCCTTCAGAACAAGTAATGATATACGATGAGTTTACAGAAGATGAAACTTTATCTGGTGCTCAAAAGAATGATAAAGGCCAATTAAAACATGAACAAGTTATTTTCCCGATTTATGACATATTTATTGATTTGTCTTCTATTAATAGTGCAGTAGATCGAAATAAGGCCCGATTTGAAAATGAAAACCTTATAAAGTTTTTAGGCTTAAATAAACTTAATGACAGCACAATTCCAGAATTAAATACAGTTATTCTTAATTACGCTAAAAATGCATTAAGTGACACAAAATTTGAGCTAATAAGAGATTACTTCCTTAATCAAGTAGAAACAATTAAAGATAAAGCACAAACTGAATTATCACAAGCTTATGAACAAGCGATGGCACTTAATTATAGAGAAGCAGCAAAAGAACAACATGCAGAAGAGTTGCAATCTATTGGTTTGAAAAGTGAATCTGAATTTGAGAATTTCAAGTTAGAACAGGAACAAGAGTACAGTAACAAATTAGAAAAATTTGAGCTGGAACAAGAAAAGGCATTAGAAGAATTTAAGAAAATGCAGGCAAATGAAAAAGCAATTTTTGTAAATGACTTGAATACAAAAAGAGAGGCTAGAATTGGTATTTATAAAGATAATATGCAACTGGAACTGGAAAACAGCATGAATGATTTCTTAGATGATAAGATGTTTGATCTGAAAAATGCTTCTGTTAATCAATTATCTGAAATGAAGAGAAGAATGATCCGAATCTTTGAAGAAGAACTAGATGGAAGAGTAGATGATACTTGGAATACAATGCGAAATGCACTGACAGAATTAAAAGAAGAAATTCAATCTAGAATCCCTAATTGGACCATTGAACTATCTAGAAAACGAAAATTAGAAGCAGAAGAAAGGGAAGAACAACGAAAACAAAGGGAATTGGAAATAGAAAGAGAACGAATTGAAGTTCAACGTCAGCAACTAAAAGCAATTCAAAATAAAACTGAAACGACTACAAATACAGGAATGAACGAAGAAATTTTCCTAAAAATGATTGATCGTTACAATGACTTACTTAATAAAACTTTAGAAGTAAAACAAGTAAATAATATGCCGGCTTCACAGGTCTATGAGCAGGCGCAACAACACCAACAACAACCTGAAGTATCAAACAGTACAAAAAAACGCAAAAAGTCATTACTAACATCGAGCATTGCAGGAGCACTTCTTTTAGGTGGTGGTGGTCTTTTTGTAGGGCAATCATTAAGTAATTCAGATAGTAATCATGTTGCACAGGCAAAAGCACCTACTAGTACGAATGCAGAGCAGGAAACGGCTGCAGCACTACAAAAACAAGAAAGTCCAACTTTAGAAGAGTTATTACAAGAAAAAAATTATGATGAAGCAATGGCCCTTTATAAAGATTCTGATAGCCTGTTAATTATTGAAGAAACCCTTTATCAAAACAAAGATTTAGCATCCTTAATCACATTCAATAAAGCATTTGACGGTGATACAGTATATGGACAAATTGATGAAGCAATTCTATCCAAAGATGATAAGAAGGTTACGGATCTATATAAAAAGATGCCCGATGAAGATAAAAAGAAATTAAGTAAAGCAAGAAAAGCTGATATAGCACTTTCTCTTTATCAAAGGGATGAAAATAAACTAGCATCTAAATTGCTTGGAAGCTAAGGGGGGGAGTTAAAGTGCTCAATTATATTCATGGAGATATAGTTAAACAAAGAGCAGATATCATAGTAAATGCTTCTAATGGTATAGGTTGGATGGGTGGAATTCTTGGCCGTTTTATCAAGTTAAAAGGTGTAGCAGAATCCATTCATTATTTTGATTCAAGAATTGAAAAAGAAGCTAAAAGAGCCTGTAAGAAAAGGTTCATGAAGCCTGGTGAAGTATTTATTACTTCTAGTGGAAAATTAGAATGCAATCAGGTATTTCATGCAATAACTATGTATCTTCCTGGTACTCGTTCATCTTTAAAATCAGCAGAAAAATGCATACAAAATATAATTAAAAATGCTGAAGAGTGTGGTGCAAAATCTATCATTCTACCTTTTTTGGGGTGTGGAACTGGTGGATTAAAAAAAGAACAAGTAAATGAGCTATATAGGACCTATTTCAACTCTCATGAAGGGATTTCCTTTCATGTAGTAGATAAAAAATAGGGATTCTTTTAATTTTATAGAAACAATGTTTCTAACGGGTATATAGAAAAGGTGGGAGCAAATGTTAGAGATATTTAAGAAAAGAAAGTACTTATCCCATTCCTATAACTATAATGTGGATGGGGAGGAACTTCCCGAAAAAAACAGCAAAATTAATAAAAAGGCGTTGCTGGTTTCTATATCAGTAGCGCTTATTGCGTTTTTATTCCTTAATTTCGTTGTCGTAAGCTTTTTTAATGTGATGCAGAGTATAGCAAACGTGGATAAGGAATCTTCCACTACTTTCGATATATTTAAGATAGGGATAGAGAATGATATTCGCTTAGCGAATGCCTTCAGTCCTACATTAAGTGGAAAAGTATATCTTATTATGTCGGTTGTAGATCTACTATTAGTGGCTTTTATTTATTCTAAAGTTAATTATAAGAGTGAAAAAGAAATTGCGTATGGGCAAAAAGGAGATTCCAGGTTTACGACAACTACGGAAATTGAAGAACAGTATAAAACCATTCCAGAAAAAGAGAAAGAATTTGAAGGGGTTGGCGGCATTCCCATTTCTCATTATAAAGATAAGTACTTTATTGATACGGATACAGTAAACACTTGTATTTTAGGGGTTTCTCGTTCTGGTAAGGGTGAGATTATCATTACGCCAATGATTGATATATTAAGCCGCGCAAGAGAAAAATCGAGCATGGTATTAAACGATCCCAAGGGCGAACTTTACGCAGGAGCAAAAGACACATTGGAAAAAAGGGGATATGATGTACAAGTTTTAAACTTACAAGATCCTTTACAATCGATGAGTTATAACCCATTAGAGTTAGTAAAAGAAGCTTGGCTGCAAGGAAATGAACAAGAAGCTGCTAAAATTGCTAACTCTATTACCTTTTCTTTATACAATGATCCTAATGCGGGAGATAATGCTTTCTTCAACAGTGGAGCTCAAAATGCTGTAACAGCGATCATCCTGGCATTAGTAGAATACTGTGTAAAAAATAACTGTCCTGAAAAAATAACAATGGCTAATGCAGCAGAAATGCTTAATGAGCTTGGAACGATGTATTACAAAGAAAATGAAGATGATTTTGTAGAAAAAAATGCGTTAGATGAATTCTTCACTAGCTTACCCCAAGGGCATGTAGCAAAGAAGCGCTATGGTTCTACAAGCTTTGCAGGAGATAAAACAAGGGGTTCTATTCTGGCTACCGCAAACGATGGATTACAACCTTTTATTGATCCGTTATTCGCCAAAATGACTTCTAAAAACTCCATTGATTTAAAACAAATTGGATTTCCCAAAAGTTTAATTGGACAACTTAATAATTCATTTATGAATAAACGAATTGATCTATCTTTTCATAAAAACAATAAGGAAAAAACGTTACTCGGTAGTTATCGAGTAAAGGTGAAAGCACAAGGAATGTATAGTTTAAATTTTAATGAACAGTTAGAAAATGGAGATTTGGTCCTTATAAAATATAAGGATGAGCATTCTTCCTATAAATTGATTTATGAATTGAAATTTGAAATGGAAGTAGATGAAGATGGAAACATTCTTTATCAGAAAAAAGAGAATTGCGAACATCTTCCTGAATTAAAAAGGGAAGTTACTATAAATGAACGTGTAAATACGTTCCCTGAAGTAAAAAGAAAGCTTTCTATGAAGTATTCAGACAAGCCAACAGCCGTATTTATGATTATTCCTGACTATGATTCTTCTAACCATACATTGGCTTCTATCTTTACCAAACAGTTATATACCAATTTAGCAATGAATTGCGCGGATACAAAAGGGAAAAAATGTTTTACCAGGGTTCAATTCTTAATGGATGAGTTCGGGAATATGCCGCCAATTGATGATATGGACCAAGTATTAACGGTTTGTTTAGGAAGAAATATTTTGTTTAATATCGTTCTTCAGTCTTACACGCAATTAAAAAGAAAGTATGGAGAAGCAGCAGACACAATTAAAGAAAATTGCCAAAATCACATTTATATTATGTCTACAAACGAAGAAACCATTGAAGAATTATCGAAAAAGGCAGGCCATACAACATTAATTAATCAATCTTCTAATGAATCACATTTAGAAATGGATAATAAAATTACGAAAAGTGCAGATCAGCAGCGTATTATCACATTTGATCGCTTATCACAATTAATTGAAGGGGAAACATTGGTTATTCGTTCTTTACACAGACAAGATAATAACCGACAAAAAGTAAGACCTTATCCCATTTTCAACACAAGAGAAACAAACATGCCATACCGTTGGCAATTCCTAACGCATTGGCTGGACACTTCAAAGGATCTTAATGATATTGATATTGAGTCCGAACATTCTAATTTAGAATTAAGTGATCTAGATGTTGATTTTTCCGATTTCATTGTAGATCCAGGAGCGAAAAATAAGTATATGAAAGCTAACCAACAGGCGAAAAAACAAAAGGAAGAAATTAAGGAGATAGAAAAAACGTCAACAGTTAGTAATGAAGAGCTTGTAATAAGAGACTTGACTGGTTTAATTGCAACAGTGGAAAACCCTAATAATTATCACCTATTCATAAAAAAAATGATTATGATGTATCGACAAAATGGTTCATTGCCTTCTAATGCCAAACTACAAGAAATAGCCATGTCATTAGAGGAAAAACAGCTAATAATAAAATTAAGAGAACTAATGGAAGTAAGGGAGAACTAATTTATTAGTTCTCTTTTTGTTTTGAAAGGAGCTAATAATGAAGTTACATAAAAAGAAAATACTCTTTGCTTTGGGCTTATTAACTATAGGGTTATCCGTTTGGTTCTTTCCTATAAATGCTTTTGCAATAACTTGGTGGTGGGAAGAAGACACTGAAGACATTGTGGAATTTTTAAAGGGACATTCTGACTGGCTTCAATATGGTTCCTTCTTTCCCTATATGTTACATGCTTTAGGATGGGCATTGATAAAGGGATTGTATTTTATAACGTCCACTTTAGAAGGATTAATACCTGAAACTTTAAGTTTATTAGATTTTTTAGATGATAGTGGATTACAAGGAATATCAAAGGCTATTATGAATGATCTTGTGTTAGTCCTTATGATACTTACCTTAGTATATCTAGGATTTAAAACCATAATAGCTAAACAACCTCCTAACTTTAAATCGGTAGGAGTTAATATATTTATCTCATCTTTCTTACTTTTAGGATTACCTACTTTAATGGATGCTTTACAAGATGTTTCTACTCAATTCTATGATGCGACTCAAACAAGTGAAGATGGAGAAAATTCCGGTTTAAGTTGGAATCTAATTAAGGAAAATACAGCTGACTTGGTGTATGTTGCAGAAAATGGTTTCGACATAATAGAAAATGATGCAGAAGGAACGGAAAAAAACGCTTTAAAACCTAGTATTTTTAAACGGGTTGATATGGCCGAGATTATTACACCAGATTCAATAAGCGATATAGAAGCAGAAGATATGGACGAATTAGAAGCTTTAAAATACACGCTTACTTCAGATGCTTCAGGGGAATATCAGGCATTGGAAATTGATGATGGTTGGTTATCTTTCTTCTCGGATAACTTTGATACCGGATATTTTAGATTTCCGGCTAAATTCCTTCCAATGTTTGTAGGATTGACTGCTTTAGGATTTACTTATTTCTTCACCATATTTGTTTTTGCCACAACGATAATTGAAATTGGAATTAAACGAATTGTAGCCTTATTTGTATTTGCGACTGATTTAGAGTCAGGACAGCGAACTAAACAAGTAGTAATGGATATATGTAACGCCTTTATGCTTATTGGTTTTACCGGTTTAATGTTCCGTTTTTACACGATATTTTTAACTTTCTTAGGATCTTCAGACGTAAATATTTTTATTTATTTAATAGCCATTGTTTCGGCTACATTCATCTTAATAAAAGGATCTAATACGATTATGAAATATTTCGGAATAGATGTTGGATTAAAAGATGGATTTGCACAAATGGCAGGTGCTCTTGGAGTAGCTGCAGGAGCTGCATCCCTAGCGAAAAAAGCAGGCGGATCAGTTTCTAATATGGCAAGTAAAAAACAAGATAACAATAGCACAAAAGATAAATTGGCAGATGAAGCAAATGAAGACGGTAAATCTGTAAATGATGATGCCAATGGTCAAAATGGTCAAAATGGTCCTAAAAAATTAGGTGGCCTAAAAGGTAGTGTTAATAGTGCAGGAAAAGCACTTGGTTACATGAATGAACGTGGCTTAGGTGGAATGGCAGAAGATGCCCTTAAAGGTACTGGTTCAGGTATTTCAGGCGCCGTTAAACAGGGAACTAATGCCGTTTCTAATGGTGTTCAAGGGGTTAGAGATAGCTTCAATGAAGGGGCTGTAAGTGGTGCTTTACAAGCACAGGATAACAAGGATAGATGGAATGGTAGCAATAAAGCTGGTGCTCAAAGCAAACCAAACAGCGAAAATGAGGCTTCACAAGCTATTCAAAACGAAAACAAAGCAAATACATTACAAGGAAAAACAGAGCAAAATACAGGCTCGTCAGGAACGCCTAGCGGTAATAGTGTGAATAATACTTCTGCATCCAATAATGGGGATTCACCAACTATGAATGCTTCCAATGGGAAAGGCCGAACAAATGAAGAAATATTAGCTACCATGAAGTTACAAGAAGCAACCATGCCAACGAAAAGCCAAGATATTGCAGCTAATGTTAAAGCTACTTCAAATGGAGAAATTCCTTCTGGTTCAGGTAAAACTATCAGTCAGGATGTTACAAATTCAGGTCCGACTAACACATCTACAAGACAATCTATTATCCAGGATGTACAGCAAGGATCAATGGGAACAAACACCGATGTAAAACAAAAGGTAGTTCAAGATGTTCAAAGAGCTGCTTCAATAACACCGGATCAAGTTTCCCAAAAGGTAGTTCAAGATGTTCAAAGAGCTGCTTCAGTAACACCGGATCAAGTTTCTCAAAAGGTAGTTCAAGATGTTCAAAGAGCTGCTTCAATAACACCGGATCAAGTTTCCCAAAAGGTAGTTCAAGATGTTCAAAGAGCTGCTTCAGTAACACCGGATCAAGTTTCTCAAAAGGTAGTTCAAGACGTTCAAAGAGCTGCTTCAGTAACACCGGATCAAGTTTCCCAAAAGGTAGTTCAAGATGTTCAAAGAGCTGCTTCAGTAACGCCGGATCAAGTTTCTCAAAAGGTAGTTCAAGACGTTCAAAGAGCTGCTTCAGTAACACCGGATCAAGTTTCCCAAAAGGTAGTTCAAGATGTTCAAAGAGCTGCTTCAGTAACACCGGATCAAGTTTCTCAAAAGGTAGTTCAAGACGTTCAAAGAGCTACTTCAGTAACACCGGATCAAGTTTCTCAAAAGGTAGTTCAAGATGTTCAAACTTCAGGAAGTACTAAAGCAGCACCAATTAACTTCAGTGAACGATTAAATAACTATGAATCAAGAAAAGAAACAAAACCTTCTCGATTTAACTTTATAAATAAAAAATAAGGAATGAAGAAAAATGTATACCAATCCAAAGAGTACCAAACAGGAAATTAAATTATGGGCTTTTTATCTAGTGGATATTGGCATTGTGGCAGGTATGCTTATGATCGCGACTTATGTAAAAAAGGTTATTCCACTCGGACCAGGAATGACCATTTTTTATTATATTTTGTCGGCTGTATTCGGGATTTTCTTATGTGCGAAAACCCCTAGTCATCCCACGGATCGTAACTATAATATTCTCTTCTATCTATTCAAGATGGACCGGAATAAATATCATGCTATAGAGATTAAGGACCTAGGTTTAGAGGAAAGGATGGAAAAACGGTGATGAAAGTAGCTGAAAACAAGAGTACAAAACGTCAAGATACTACGATTCTTGACGTTTTATTTTCTTCTTTTAAGAGTAATGACTTACCTATTATTGATATTATGCCTTATAAAAGAGTGACAAAAGAAGGCTTTCTTGTAGATAAACAGAATGAATATCAAGCTTATTTAAGAGTAAAAACAAATGATTTGGTTTCGATGAACAATTCAGATTTAAATAGAATGATTTCTCAACTAACTAGTATATGTCGAGTGTACACAGAGCCTTTTAAAATCCTTTCCATGACCAATTCAACGGAAACATCAAAACAACAATTGTTTTGGAAGAGTCGTATTAACAAATACAGAAGGGTTCTAATGGCCGATAATGTTCCAGAATCAGAGATTACCAGACATGAAGTAATGCTGCGCCTGGCAGTAGATAATTTAAGAAGAGTAACATGGGTAGAAGATAATTTAACAGAACTAACTTTCTTTATTGTTGTGTACGGAAAAAATCAAAAAGAGTTAGAGCTTCGCGTTAGAGATATGACACGTTTAGGCGGTAAACAGTACGATTTACAGCTTGTAAACAGAGATAATATAGAAAACATCTTAATTCGTTTAAATAACATGAATACTGAAGTCTAGGGGGAATGGAAATATGAGATTAAAAGAAAAACAGAAAGTAAGTTTAAAAGAGCAGGGATATGATCTTAACTTTATCTCGAAAATCCAGCCCAAAGGCGGCGTTCGATTTGGAGAAAAATACATTAGCACAGGGGATGCGCATATAGGCTGTTTACATGTGTATGAGTTTGCGGAAGATGTTAGTGCTTTGTGGTTAGTTAATCTTATGAATATCGAAAATACCATTGCAACCCTGGACCTAGCAACGGCAAACAAAGAAGAAGTTATTAAGGATATCAACCGTTCTATCGGTGAATTAAGAGATAGACAAGATACAGAAAGACGTTCTACGGATCGAGACGATGCCAATTATGAACTACAAAATTTAAGAAGCTTTGCCCAAAGTATTACCCAAGGTGGAGAAGTGGTTAAGGTTGCTCATTGTCGTATTTTCTTCTATGATTTTTCCCTGGAGGAATTAGAAAAAAGAATGGGTGATACCAAAAAAGAACTGAACGGAATGAATCACAAAACAACCATCTATTTATTCCAAAGTAAACAAGAATGGATGTCTTTATTTACTAGCTATGAACAACAAACAAAGTTCAATGATACAAGACCAGGAAAGCCATTACCTTCTGCTTCTGTAGGTGGTGGAATACCATTTCATCATGTTTCTTTAAAAGATCCAAGAGGGATTTACTTAGGCCAAACCTCCACAGGTGGGCCTTTTTTGTTAGATCCTTTCTATTCTACTCAAACTAGACGTTCTTTTAATGGTTTTGTATTAGGAAAAATGGGATTCGGTAAATCAACACTTATGAAAATGTTAGAAGAAGGACTAGTTGCCAAGAATGCTTTTATTCGTGGATTTGATAAAGCTAGAGATTATTATGAACTAGTAAAATCTCAAAATGGGAAGATTATTGATTTATCTAATGGAGGAATTAACCCATTAGAAGTATTTGCAACTATGACCAATGTACAAGGGGATCAAGTAGATGAACTAGGTTCCTTTATGCAGCATATTTCCAAAGTAGCTAACATGATTCGTTTCTTAAATCCTCAAATTACCGAGATTGAAGTAACGGAGTTTAAAGGGCTTCTAAGATCTTTTTATGTATACAAGGGTCTTTTATCTCCTGACTATCAAATGAGACCGGAGAGCATTAAAATAACGGGTTTAAGACCGGAACAATATCCGATAATGAGTGAATTCGGTCAATACTTAAAAACATCTGTAAAGTACAGTAAGCCAACGCCTGAACGTATCCGAACATTAGAAATGATTCAGATTATGGTAGATGAGATGGTGAATCAGTATGGCCCTTTATTTGATGGACATTCACGATTAAGTAACTTTGAAAATGAGCAAATTGTTTTCTTTGATATTGATGGTATTTCGCAATTGGACAAGCCTGTTTTTAACTGCCAACTATTCACAGCATTAACACTCATTTGGAATCATGCATTAAAAAACGGCCGTAAAATGAAGCATTTATTAGAAGAAGGAAAAGTAACTTATGAAGATCTTCGTTATTTCATGGTCTTACTAGATGAGTGCCATAACATTATTAATTCTAACAATGTTTTTGCCGTTGAATATGTCGTTTCTTTTGAAAGAGAGATGCGTAAATTTAGCGCTGGTGTATTTTTTGCAACTCAATCACCAAACGAAATTCTTCCTGAAAGTGCAAGTGATAAGAGTGTTGCCATCATTAAAACAGTATTTGAATTGACTACCTATAAGGTATTTTTAAACCTGGATAACTCGGTGATGGGAAGAATGAAAGATGTACTTGGAGATTCTTTAACAGATACCGAATATTCAATGTTACCGGAATTAAAAATCGGACAGGCTATTATTCAAACTTCCTCCAGTGAGTCCTATACCGTCACCTTTGATCCAGAACATGACCAATTAGCACGTTTTAAAGGTGGTCAATAAGATGGAACAAAGTACGGTTAAAGGTGCTGTTAGTACCGTAAGAGGGGCCGTAAAAACGGTCCGTATAGTTAAGAAAATACTAGCACTATTTAATGTAAAGTTTTTGCTTATAGCCCTGGCTATCCTTTTATTGATAGCTGCGGTTGCGGCCATAGCTGGAACATCAGGAAGTAAGTCCGGTTCCTTTAGTGGATCGGTTGGAATGAATCTTTCCGAAGCAACTTTGCAATGGAGATCGACAGTAGAAAGTGAAGCCAAAGAGCAGGGGGTAGTGGATTTAGTGCCTTATATCTTGGCTATCATCGAGGTAGAAACACGCGGAGAAGGAAACGATGTGATGCAGTCTTCAGAAAGTACAGGGGGCGGCGTAGGGAGTATAACTGATCCTAAAGCTAGTATTAAACAAGGGGTTAAATACCTGGCGGGAATAAAAGCAAGTGCGGATGCATTAGGATCAACTGATCCTTGGGCAATGGTCCAGGCTTATAACTTTGGTAGTTATTATGTTACCTATTTAGCTAAAAATAATGAAAATCATTCTACTGATGTTGCAGAAAAATATTCTAAAGATGTAGTGGCGCCTAGTCTTGGAAATACTTCAGGATCTACCTATTCTTATATCAATGCTGTCTCTCAAGCAAAGGGAAAAACATACCTATATAGTAATGGAGGAAATTACTATTATGCTGATTTAGTCCGCCAATATGTTGCAGCAGGTAGTGCAGAAATGCCAGTTGGGGATGAAGTTTTTAAAACTGTAATGGATGAAGCCATTAAGTATATAGGATGGTCTTATTCCTGGGGTGGATATACACCTTCAATGGGGTTTGATTGTTCCGGTTTGGTCCAGTATGCCTTTGCGAAAGCAGGAATTTCCCTTCCCCGAGTCGCAAGTCAGCAATGGGCTGCAACAGAAAAGATAGACATTAAAGATGCAAAACCTGGCGATTTAGTGTTCTTTAAAGGGACATATGGAGCGCCGGATCATATTAGTCATGTAGGGATTTATGTAGATGAAACGCGTATGTATGACTCCAATGGTTCCGGAATTGGCTATCATTATTGGACGGATTCTTATTGGTCTTCCCACTTTGATAGTATTAGAAGAGTTGTTAAATAAGAGATAGGAGCAGTAAAAAATGAACATTAATAAAGCGAAGAAATCAGGGAAAAGGCTATATATTATAGCCTTTTTTTTAGTTCTATCCCTAGTTCTAAATGCGGTACTGTATAAAAATTTATATGCAAAAGAAGCTGTATCCTCGAATGAATTTAATAAAGAATTACAAGAAAAAGAGACCAATATAAAATCGTTACAAGACGAAATCCAGGGACTACAGGATGAAATAAAAAGCCTAGATCTACAGGAAAGAGAAGAACTATCCAAAACACAATTAGAGCAACAAGAAGCCTTTAAATCAATAGCGAATGAATTTATAACGGATTATTTAACCTATTCCACTAATACCATAAATGAACGTAGAGAAAAGCTAACACCCATTACTACGGAAGAATTGCTAAACCAAGTAGCACCAGAAAGTACAGATAATGATCCTTCTCAATTAAGTTCTGATCCTACATTCTCCGCAAAAGTAAGTAACGCGGTTCTATACATTTCAGGGTTTGATTCTTCTACAGATCAAACAAAAATCATTGGAGATGTGACCTATAAAACACAAGGAACAGAAGGAAAAACAACAGAACATAGCTTAGTAGAAATGGAAATAATTAAAGATAAAAAAGGAAAAATAAAAGTTAATAGTTATACCTATTACCCGATTAATTAAAATTTTAAGGATGGAGATATAGTTGATGACCACAATTGATCGATTAACACCAAAACATGATTATTCAGAAGAGAATTGTTATCTTGTCTTTTATCATAATGCGAAACCAACACAGACAAACGAAATCAAAGCAGAGTGGTTTGACTTAAATTACGGAAACAAAGTTGTATGGTTATTGGTACGCGAAAAAGCAAATAGCCAGGACGAAAAACCAAAATATCGAAACATTAAGTTTGAGAATATTGATCCTAATGTACGAATTGTGAAACGAAGAAAGGAGAAAGTCATTTGAAGGAAAAACTAATAGCAATCAGAAAAAAGGCCATTCAATTTAGAAAGAAGATCAAACTAAGTTTAACTCAATTATACCTAACATGCTTTGGAGTTTTTGTAGCAACATTCTTATTCATCTTAATTTCTCCTATTATCTTTGGCGGCAATTACTCTTATGCAGAAGCGAAAGTGAATGAACATTACCCTATAAATAACGGTGTTGAATTGGCCCTAATAAAGAAAGAATACAATCCTGAAAAGCAGTTTATGCGATTGGATTTTTCCATTGAGAAAAGCAATTCAAACAGTAATTTATCCAACATCGAATATCAAATATCCAGTCAATATATAAAAGATCGTAAGCAATTAGATGTAGAAGTAACAAAAGTAAATGATAATTATGTTGTCGCTATAATCAAGGGAATACCGGAAGGTTATTCTGTCTTATCTACAACTATTAAACCGGAATACGTTCACCCTGAATTAGAAAAAGTGGATGATTTAAATGATCGTGAAGTAAAAATTTATGTTAATGAAAACAACAAAATAGAAAACAATGAGCTAAAAATAGGTACAGAAAATCAGTATCAAATAGAGTATATAAGCTATCAACAAAAAGAGATTGAACAGCAAATAGAAGAAAGTAAAAAGGAAATTAGCAAAAATAACTTAGCTATTGAAGAAGTAAATAAAACGATTAAAAAATTAGAAAGTGAAATGTCTTATCAAACGGAATCGGAGAAATTCACAACACAAAATGATGTGAATAGTAATAAAACAAAGATTCAACAGTTTGAAGAAAAAATAGATTTAGCTAATCAAAATATAGATGAATTAAACGAAAAGATGAACCTTTTAGAAGATAAAAAAGAAGCAATCAATTAAAAAACGACTATATCTCTTGAGATATTTAGGTATATCGCCACTATATCTATAGTATATCTCGACTATATCTCTCCTTTAAATAAGTGGCACCTATATAAATTGCAAGAAACTCAACAGGCACAGCCTGTTTGACCACGTTTTTTAAAAAGTGGTACCGAGTTTCCTTATGCTCTTTACTAAAAAGAATGTTCTTAAAGAATGGATGGTTTTAAATGGACATTAAAGTAAGCAATGTAGATCCAGCATATATAAAAGAAATTGATAAAAGAGCGGAAGAGTTAACAGACAAATTAGGTAGAAAATTTAGTAGAAATGAATATATCAAAATGTTAATTCAAAATGATTGTGAGTTACGCTTAGCAAAACTCAAGGAAGATAAATTTGATCATGCGGTAGATAATTTAGTTACAACTTTAAGCAGACAAGAAGAAACTTTGCAAAACTTTATTAATAGTAATAATCGTCTTTTTCATATGCTCGCAACCGGAATTGATTTAGATGAAGGAGCGGAAAAGTTATGAGTAATGAATATATAGGTAAGTACATTCGATTCACTCCAACTACGATAGAAATAATGGATGAATTAATTCAAAATAAACCTGGAATTAAGAACTATGCAGAAGCTGTTAGATACGCTTTACTTTCTTTATCCACTAATCAAAATGATGAAAATAAAGAAGATTTAACAAGAAAATTAAACGCAATGAGTAAGAATATTGATCTCCTGACAGAAATGATTGCTGGTGGATTTCATGAACAAGGCGTTAAAGCAATCGGCAATATAGATGAAACATATATATACCAGGATGCAAAAAGAAATGTAGAAAATAAAATTCAAAGGTCGACAACAATTAGGACTAATGTAAAAAGGTCTAATGTGATACCTTCAGAACCAATTCCAGAAGTTAAAGAGGAAGTGAAGCAAGAAAAACCTAAAGCATTTAATTGGCCTATATAACTAGAAAGAAGGGGTTAGATGGGAAAACCAAGTGTTATATTAACTTCGCAATTTACAACACCAAAAGCCAAAAGCTTTTCTACTTATGTAAATTATATGACTCGAAAAGAAGCATTGTTAGAAGGTAAAAAGGATTTAACAGATGCAGAAGAAAAGGAATTAACCAGGATTCAACATGTCATTAATAAATATGATATGGAACAAGGACAAGCGTACTTATCAGGTAATCAAGAAGTGGATCTTTCTGAAAAAGAAATAGAGGCCAATACGATATTAAAAACAAAAACTGATTTTCAAAATGATACAGATTTTAGTAAATATATCTCTTATATGAGTCGGCAATATGCTTTAGAAAAGAAAAACAATTTATCTCTTGATGAGGAAAAGGAATTAGAAGTAATAAAACATTCTATTTCTAATTTACCTAATGAAAAATTAATAAGAGAAGAAAAAACACCTTCATTAGAAATAAAGGAAGGTGTTTTTTCTATTGATAAAGATTCCTTAACCATAAAGGATCTGGAACAAGTTCATGAAACGATTAAGAAGGCCCAAAATAACGGATCTGTCTTTTATCAAGATGTTATAAGTTTCGATAATGAATTTCTAATAAAAGAAAAGATACTTAATCCAGATACCAATGAATTAGATGAAAAGAAGATCCAGTATGCTAGTAGAAAAATGATGGATAGCATGTTCAAAGATGAAAAATTAGATTCTGGTTATTGGTTTGCTTCCATTCATCGAAATACAAAACATATTCATATTCATTACGGTACAGTTGAGCTTAAAAACACCAGGGAATTAATATTTTTAGAAGAAGATGGTGTTTCTTATTTAGCTCCGAAAGGCAAACGAAAACAGAAGACTATTGATAATATGAAGAGTACTTTTGCGAATGCCTTAATAGATCGTACAGCCGAGCTTTCCAGGATCTCTGAATTGAGAAATACACTAGTGGATGAGATTAAACAAACTTATGCAGATAAGGAATACCAAGAACAAAAAAAGTTGTTAAAAGACATATATAGTGAGCTCCCTTCCAATAAAAAACATTGGCAATACGGAAGTAAACATGTGACAGACCAAACTAGAAATAAAATTGATCAAATCACAGAATCATTAATGAGAAATAGCCCTCATTACAAAGAGTACTTAGAAAAAACAGAAGAAGAAAGCAGCTATCGAAAAGAGTTGTTCGGGGATACCAAAAGAGCTGATAAGGATTATGGAATGAATAAAAAGAAAGACATTCAAAAAAGGTTAGGAAATGCCTTATTAGCTCAAATGAAAAAGCAAACAACGGCTGCTGAAGCAATGAAAAGGAATTATCAAGATAATCCTTATAGGGTTAAAAATAATGAAGAAGGTAGCTATAAAACGGAAAGAAGTTATAAACAAAAAAGCTATAAAAGACCGGTGATAAGTCGAAAAACCATGCACCAATTAGAACGGGCAGTAAATGATGATTATGCAAAATATAGAGCTGAAAAAGAACATGAACAAGTGCAACAAAGAATTGCCTGGGAACAGAAAAGAAATGAATTATAGTTAGTAGTCTTTTATTCCTTAAAGGAGGTGAAAGGTATGCTTTCTAATCTATTTAAAAAAAGGAACAAAACTAAATAAATACCATAGGAGGAACAAAACATGTTAGAAATTGAAAATGAAATGGAAAACGATTATTCAGTTGGTGAACTATTCATGATTGAGGAAATCGATGCAGAATCAAATAAATTGATTCTAGCAAATTATGTATTTAATAAAAGAAAAGAAGTAAGTGTTTCTGATGAAAGGATTGCATTCTATGCGCAGCAATTTGATCAGGCGGTAGAAAATAATTTATTCCTTTTTGTTGAGTATGATGAAAGAAGAGGTGTTATCGTTGGCTAATCCAAAGTATAACCGTAAAACAAGTGAAGAAAGAAAACAGGAAATTCAAGCTATCTCCGAAAAAGCATTACAGCAAATTGAAAAATACACAAAGTCCGTTGATGATGTCTTAGAATATGCAAACTTTATGTCTCGTTTTCATTCCTATTCAGCGAATAATTTAGCACTTATCCAGCAGCAATTTGAAGGAGCAGAAGCAGTTTCCAGCTTTAAAGATTGGAAGGATAAAGGCTATTCTGTACAAAAGGGTGAAAAGGGAATACAAATATTAAGTTATGCGCCTGTTACTCTATTTAAAGATGCTAAAGGAGAAATGAAACAACTTTCACAGGCCACACCACAAGAAAAGAAATTGATTAAAGACGGTCAGATCCCGACAAGAAAAATTGCTAATTTTAAAGTTGGTCATGTATTCGATATATCCCAAACCAATGCACCGATAGAAGATCTACCGAAAATATTCCCTAATAAACAGTTTAACTTTCAAATCGAAGAAGGTAGAAATGCCGAGCATTTAAGAAAAGGAATAGAAGCTGTTTCTAAAGAATTAAACATCGATATTAGAGATATGCGACAATCTGAATTAGGTGTAACAGAATTAGGAGCATCTAAAGGTGCCTTTGTTCAAGGTAAAGATGGAAAAGAAATTGTTATGAATAGTCGTAACACGGAAACCCAAGCATTAGCAACATCTATTCATGAATTGGCCCATGCCAAGCTGCACATAAAGGGTGGCGAATATGACAATATGGAGAGAGCAACAAAGGAATTCCAAGCAGAATTAACCTCCTATATTGTGTGTAAGCATTTTGGAATGGATACATCCGAAAAGGCTATTCCGTATATCGCAACATGGACACAAAACGGAGAAAAGATTGAAGATAAACAAAAGGCTTTGGAAGGTGTTCATAAAACGGCTAAAGAGTTTATTGAGATTATGGATACTTTCATTTCAGAGGAAAAGGAAAAAGAAATGCAGGTAGCAAATGAACAAGAAGTGAAGCCGGAATTTAACGATAGACAATTACATTATATGAGTAACATTTTGATAGCAGATGAAGCTTCCCTTAGAAAAAATATAAATATTGATCCTTGGTCAGATAATTTTTATGAAAACCTATCTAATGGAACAGTTGAACGTACACAAGCTGTAGAAAAACATTTAAACCAGGATGAAATAAACCAAGTTATGCAGGAAGTCAATGTATACCGGAATGAAATTGATGCGAAAGAAGAATTCACCTCAACTAACTTATATGATTTGGTACGTGGTAAAGACATTCTTAAATTTAAAGAGTTGAAAGAACAAATTAAAGATTGGCAAGAAGATAGTAAAGATATCAACCCTATACCTGGTATCGAAGAACAAATTTTCCGAGATAAATTAGAATATGACAGAATTGATACTACTTATGATAAAGATGATAATGATCGGAAAGCCCTAACAAAGTTACAAACTAGGATTGAACTGAACAGTATAAAAGTGCAAGAAAGCGAATTGACAACTGCAACTAATGGTGAATATTCGATGATTGCAGATCAAGAGATTAAGCAAGAAGAAGTAAAAATGTATCCAATAGATCCGGACGAAGCAATTTATTGCGAACTGACAGGAAAAGCAATTCCTGATAATGATATTTATTATAGAACGAATGATGGAAAATCTCTTTCTGAAGAGGCCAAAATGCTAATGTATACGAATGATGAATGGACAAAATCAACGGAAAACGGCAATTACCAAACCTTTAACTTTTATAGCGTTCACTTGTCAAACAGTGACATGACAAGTAAGAAACCTGAACCAAGAATTGATAATAAAAATGAATACTACTTTTATGATGGTCAATCAAAACCTGTAAAGTTAGGAACAGTTTCAGATATTGTTTCTAGCGCTCAAAATCAGGAATCGATTGACCATTTTTCTTTGGATAAAGAATTTATTCGGGATTTGGCTTTTTCTAAGAATGAACCAAAAGAAGAATTTAACGAAAAAATGCAGAAACACAATGTCCTTAAAAGCCCTAAACTAAAGGATTTCCAACAAGCAAATGAGCGCTTAGGACTAGAGAAGAACCAAAACCTAATAGACATTAAAAAAGAAGCAGGCATAAGAGCACAAATGGCTGCTTTAAAAATGGGTATGCAAAGGTAGGGGATTACATGGAGTGTTTAAAAGTAAAGCATATGAGGGCTTTAATTCTTACCCATGAAATAAATGTACCAGACTATTTAATTCAAAAAGTAAGTGAAAATTGCTTTTTAATTCATAGAGAATTAGAACCTAAAGAGCTGCATTATTATGCTAATGAAAAGGAACGAATTTTAGAATACAAAGGACAAAAGTTTCTTTTAAGTATTAGTTCTTTTGAATCTTTAGTGGAAGCAGAAAAGGCCATATTAGAATATTGGTCCGTCATAAAAATGATGGATATAAAAGTAAAAAGTAAAATTAATTATTTGTTATCTAGAGGATCTAATCATTTAAAAGGAGTTCTATCGCATGGAATTTCAAAATCACTTAGAAGAAATACTGTTAGAAAATCATCTTAAAAAAGTTGGGATTGTTAAGGAGCTGCTTTAAGCAAAAGCGGCTCTTTCTTTTATCTAGAAAAATTAAAGGAGAAACAAAATGCAGTATAAAACACACCTTTCCACTTCTTTAGTCGTTGCCCTGCCTGTAATGGGTGCTACAAATACTTTGACAATAGGAACTGTTTTAGCCGTTGGTCTTGGTGCAGTCTTTCCAGATATAGATGAGCCGCATTCCTGGATTGGAAGCCGTACAAGGGGAATTTCTGACCTTATAAAAGGCTTTTTTGGACATAGGGGCTTAACGCATTCTTTAATGGGCCTATTTATCGTTTTTCTAACAATGGTCCTAATGGTTAGCTTTACACCTTTTAGCCCTGTTATCGGTCTTTATTTCATTCTAGGATACCTTTTACATTTAGTTGGAGATAGTTTTAGTAAATCAGGGGTTAAATGGTTATTACCCTTCTCGGACAAAGCTTTTCAATCTGGTTTGGGTGTCGTTTATTACAAAACAGGTTTTCTTGCAGAACGAATTATTTTTATCGTAAGTATGTTGCTTTTAGTTGCCCAAGTAAGAGCGCTCAACTTTGAAAGCCTATTTAATTTAAACATTGTCCAAGCAATATCAAATGTGATCAAGAACGCGACTTCATTTATTGGATCTTAACTATTAGGAGGAATTTTATATGCCGGCTTTTACAAAAGAACACATTAAACAAGCGGAAGCAATTGATATTATAGATTATTGTGAGCAAAACGGAATCGATGTAAAGAGTGATAACGAACGTTATTACCGGTTAGTAGAACATGATAGTTGTGTGATAGACAGAAGAAAAAACGCATTTTATTGGAACAGCAGAGGAAAAGGCGGTAATGTAATTAACTTTGTTCAAGAAATCGAACAAACTAACTTTATGGGGGCTATGAACAGCCTATTAAATAAGGAGTATGAATATCAAAATAATAAAAACGTTAAGTTTATAAGTGAACCTTATGAGTATTCCGCAGAAAATGAAGTTGATACGTTTGATAAAGCAAGAGATTATCTTGTTAAAGAAAGAAAAATTGATGGTGCTATAGTGGATTATCTTCACAATCAGGGAATCATTAAACAGGACAAAAACAATAATGTCCTTTTTTTGTGGAAAGATTATGAAAATGTGATGGGATGCAGCGAACAAGGAACGGTCCACTCTGATAAATTTAAAAGAGGATCTTGGAAGTCTATACAGAAAAACTCAACGGCCAATTATGGATTTAACTTCCTTAATGGAGAACCAAAAAACTTAAAAATGTTTGAATCTTCTATAGATGCTTTGAGTTATGCGACTTTAAATAAAGGGAAAATTCAAGATACCTGGTTAATAAGTATGGAGGGCCTAAAACATAATACCGTACTTAATTACGTTATAAAAGCAAAGGAAAGGCTTGGAGATGCGCCGGATCATGTTTCTCTATGTGTAGATAATGATGCTGGTGGAAAAGCCTTTATAGAAAAATTAAGCATGATTCAGATTAAGCAAAAAGATGGCAGCATGTATGATTTTGACCATGAACTTCCTAATAATGAATCCGGTAAAGACTGGAATGAACAGTTGAAATTCGAGGTAAAACAGCGGGAGCAAAAAAGACAGAAACAACAACATTTTTTTAATCAACAAAGATCTTAATTAATGCGCAAAATAAAAAAATAACACGACAAAAAGCCAAACGGAGCTTACTCGTTCAGCTAAAATCTTCTTTAATATTCGTCAATAACCCAATTTTCACTAGGCGAAGACTATCTCCAGGAGATTTATCGTTTTTTGCTATGTAGGAAAGATGGCCATCTTTATGAATCCTTTTAGCCTTAGCAGTTTAAACAAAATTCAAATAAACTATTCACGTATTAACAAATAAATTATATTAAGATCATTTAAGATAATTGACATAGAATACGACGTAAAGTATAATTATATTATTATTAAGTGTGTCGCTATTCCTTGAGCGACGAATAAAAAAGGAGTCGTTACCCCTATATAACGACTAAGAAAAAGGGACCGGAGACCCTCAATTCGGTTAAGAAACTTAGGGCCTTGTAAGTATACGTCGTCAAAGAAGCTAGAGAATTATATTCTCTAGCTTCTTTTTTGTTCTTTATTGATCTAGCTGGGAGAAGAGAATGAATAACGGTATTAAAAAACATTATATATACACAATTAAAAATGAATTTTTCGAGGATTTTCCAGATCCCCAACTTAAAAGCAAAGGCGATAATAGGCCGAATTATTATGTTTTTCAGGGGAAAGAAAATAAAGATATATTATGGTTTGTTCCTATGTCAACACAAACTGAAAAATACGAAAGACTAATACAGCAGAAAGAAGCACAAGGTAAACCTACCGATTTTGCTCATGTTTGTCAGGTAGGTCCTAGAAAACAGGCTTTTGTCATTCAGGATATGTTCCCTGTAACAAAGGATTATATAAAAGAAGATTATATTGTTAGGAACAGTCATTACAACGTGAGTAGCCCTGAAGATATCAAGATCATACAAAATAAGGCTCAAAAGGTTCAAAACCTTTTAAACAGAGGTGTTAAGATAGTTCCTAAACAGGCAGATGTAAAGAGCATTGAAAAACAATTAATTCAAAAATTAGAAGAGAAAGATCCTAAACAAGAATTACAGAAGGATCAAACTAACCAGGATCTAGAAAAGGAACAAAGAGAGCAAAAAAGAAAAGCTGCTATAAGAAGACATTTAGCAAGGAGAGAAAGATAAAGAAATAAAAAAGAGAAGGCTTAGTAATTTTTCCTACTAACCCTTCTCTTCAACAAATACTTATTGTTTATTTACTTTAAATAATTTTTTAATATCTTCCCCCACTTTAGGAGTATAAAGTGCCATACATAATCCAATCAAAAATATAATAAACCCACTAAATCCAGTAGTTAAAAACGGGATACTTTCGGAAAAATAAAATATTGTTAGAATCACAATGTATATGATCCCAATAAGATTTATTATAATCCTTTTTTTATTCATGTTTTCATCCCTAATTTCTTTATGACTTTTTAATATCTTGATAGTATTCTATATGCAGCTGGATAGTTTGATCCTGTATTATTAGGAGTAACAGTTAATTTGACACCTCTTATTTGCCCACGAAGAATTTGATATGCAGATTCCTTCCACCAGGCGTCTTGTCTATTACTCATATCAGCCAAAGACCAAACCGTTGCTCCTACAGCTGTACCAATAAAAGGATTCTTTTTAATAACACTAATAGCAATTCCTATTACATAGTCAGTCAGTGGATTAGACGCATACTTTAACCAGTTTCTTGAATTATCTAAATGGTCAACCACTTGTAATACTTCCTTCAGTTTGTAGTATCTCACATATGGCTTTAAACCGACAGCTGCTGTTGAATAGGAAGACTTAGCAACAGTGGATACATTTATGCTATTAGTTTTATTATACTCTAAAGACTTTTGAATTTCCGCAGTTCTAAAGTCATCATTTTCCAGTTTCGCAATGTACTCTTGTTCATGTGATTTAGGAACTTCAGCTAGGATATTTTGTTCCTCATCTGAATAAAGAGTAACCAATACCAATTCTTCATCACTCTGTCCATCATTCTCACTAGCAAATGCAAGTTTAGTAGGTAACAAGGTTCCTAATAATAATACAAATACAAACAGTCCTATAATTTGCTTTTTCAAAATAGCTCCCCTTTTCTATCTATTAGTTATTTTTATACATTTTAATAATATGATAAATAATTTTAACAAAAAAGGGTTTTTTTTACAGTTCGTTTATGTTATGTAAACGTTTTAAAACATATAAATTATTGCTAAATAAATCCCTATTTCGAAAAGTCTTTTAATTGCTCTTAAATTTAATTTTGCGTTAATGTTAAAATATATAATCATTGGTAGAGGCAGGGGGAACTGTGAAAAGTATATTAAGTTATTGGATTGGAGAAATGAATAAACAAGGCATTTCAAATAATCATATCAAAGCAATGAAGGACAGGATTTTAATTAGTGAAAGTGATTATCACTTATATTACGATGAAGTTAACAATAATAAATTACCTACTCTTGTAGAAGTTAGTAAAATCCAAGGCATTTCCGGAGGTTGGGTTACAGAAAATAGGTCAATTTATGAATTGTTTTTTTCTGTAACACGAGAAATAAGTACAAACGGTAGAGGATCGCTTCACAGTCAAAGAATACAGCAAAATGTAGACAGTTTAATAAATAATGGTCTTGAATACCAATATAAATTTTACATTGATGATAGTATTGAATATAGACTAAGAGATGGTCTTCCAAAATTCAATTATTATATGGATGATGAAGTGTATTTTTCTAATGCTACACATCGTACAGTTAGTGCTATTATGTTTAATGCACCAATGATGGTTGGTTACCTTACTAAATATAAAAAGAATCCCCTAAAGTTTAATAATTATTTATTAAACAAGGAAACTAAGAATCAATGGGTAGCATTTTTGGATACTCTTTCTGGTCTAAATATAAAGAAGTCTTCCTTAGACCAATATGGAATTCAATTAAAAAACTCCCCTACTGATATTAAGTTTTATTTTCATAATCCCTTAATTACAGCGAATTACGAAAATCTGAATTACCCTGAACTATTTATGAATGAGAAGAGAAGAGTTGAGGAAATTATTAAGAAGCTCGAAGAGGTAAATACTCTCCTTGTGATATCTTCAGTAAAATCAGGGGTTTTACCTTTGCCATTTCGTTTGTTAAAAAAATTTAAACTTCGTTTAACTTATGACTTTTTTATGGATTTTTATAAAATAGAAAACCATTATTTTGATCTAAATGATTCACCAAATATCATAGTTGAAAAAATACATAATCTAGTTAGAGCAAAGTTAATTAAAGATAATGCACCACGTTATTAATACTTATACTTGCTAAGTAATAAATTTGCATTTGGGTAAAAGCCGACATCTATTGGATATCGGCTTTTAATTATGCTGTAGCTTTTTAACAATATTTTGCTGAACAGCAACCGAATTTCCGTTTTCTTGAACTGATTTTATAAAATCTAAATAGATAATTGCCATTACTTGTTCTACAGTTATTGCTTTTTCTTTTAAAAATGGAGCTAAATCATGCAGTAGTATTTCACCGCGCAAAATCACTTTTTGCTGAATCCTTATAGTTAAATAAGCAGATTTTTCTTCTTCCTCTGCTACTTCTTCCGGATCTTCTTCTATTTCATATTCTTCATATTGAAACAGGTTGTTATTTATTTTATTAAATACTCGTTTTTGGATTATCTTTGATGGGAAATACTTGTCCATGCTTATACTTAAATAATTGGCTACTTCTTCATTTTTCACTCCCTTTTTAATCTGTTTCATAAAATCTAAATAAAGCATATAAACAAATTGGCTTATGTTAAAAGAACTGAAGGAAGAAATCTCTTCAGGGTAATTGTCCTTAACATCTTCTATAAATACTTGTCCACGTAAATAATCATAGTATGGTAATTTTACAGTTATATATTTTTTTGCTGCAAAGATGGAATGAAACATACCTTTAAAGTCGGCAGTCATTTTTTCACTTAGAACATTTAAAGAGCTATAGGATTTTTTCAATATTACCCTCCCCTTCCAACCATCTTAAAACGGACATAATAACCATATAAGCGGTTTTTCTTTCTGAGAAACCCTTTTGTATAGCTAACCCAAAAGGGCCGCCTATTTCGCGTTCATATATCGTTTCCAATGGGTTTGTGTGCATATATTGTTTAGAATCTTTATAAGGCCAGTCCCAAGATAAAATATGTTGATTATTTATTCCATATAAAAGTAACAACGTATTTAATTTAGTTTGTCGAATAAGATCGGTCCCCTGCCCTTCGGACTTACGTTGAACTTGTTTACATAAGGATTGCAATTTTATCTTTTCAATGCTTGATACAGGAAACTTTAAGTTATGAGTTTTATCACTTCGGACCTTTCGGTCTTTGTTTCTTTTTCCTTCTAATGCTTTTGATTGATTTTCCCTATTTTCTTTTTTTATTATTCTTTGCTCATTAAATAATGGATTCAAGTACTCCACTCTTCTTCCCCCCCTAACCTAAAATACAATTTATCTCCAGGTCACTTTTCCAGTTTTCCACTCTAATAGATATATAGGCTAATGGAGGGACAGCTAGAACAAATTTATTTAACTATTCTTGTATATTTTTAATTTGCTATGACCAAACTTGTTTTATATAAATTTATTCGAGGTGGATACAATGAAAAAAAGCACTAAAAACAAAGATCCTAAAGTATCAAAATTTCTTAAACGCATAACAAAAGACTTTAAAGATACTGACTGTAAACAAGTGAGTATAAAAATTAAGTAAAGGATTTTACGCGATATATGTCGAATTACTTTCGATGAGGTGATAAACGCTATGGAAAACACTGAATCATATGGGTATTTCGCAAAGGATGTTGCGCTTAACCTGGATATAACTACTTCTACTTTAAGAAGATGGTCTATTGAATTAGAGAAGCTTAATTATACTTTTGAACGTAACAATAAGGATCAACGCATATACTATGAACGCGATTTTAAGGTGTTTAGGGAATTGAAAAAACTACTTGCTAATGATGTAGCTTTAACAGACGCGTTAAAAGCTGTTGTATCAATGGATTTAGACACTAAAAACGCCGTTCAAACGCATAGTGTTCACAAGGATGAAATACGCGTTTCTAAGAGTGAGTTAGAGGATCTTATACATAAGACAGTTAAACAAGCAGTTGAGGAAGAACGCGAAGCTATGTTGAAGGCCTTTGAACTTAAAATAAATGATGTGGTTGAGCAAAGAGACCGAGTTTTAACTACTCAATTACAGAATGCTTTAGAAGAAAGACGGCTAGAAATAGCTGCTGCTACTGAAGAAAAAAGATGGTGGGAATTTTGGAAATGAACGGCGTTTAAACGCCGTTCATTTTTATTGTTGAATTCAACAAAACGAAACAGCAATAATAAACGCTTAAAACCTTATTAGATAAACTTTTTAACACATGTGCTTCCACAAAAAAACACATAGCGTTCATGCTTTCCAGTGTTTATTTAAGTGTTTTTCTAAGATGTTTCTGTTTAAAAGATACCGGATTTCACTTTTTACATTTTAGGTACTTTTCTGCAAGAAGATCCCTTCTTAATCATCTAAAGTAAGGGATCTTCTGCAAGGTATATTTATATTGGAGTTAATAAAAAACGATTTAACTTGATACTTTGTATTTTGTCCATTAATAAAATTTGTTATGTAAAAGATTCTACTTAGGTTCCATAGTAAAGGTTTGAAAGATACCAATTTTTCTAAGATAGAAAATCGGTATCTTTTTTGTTTCTAATTAAAATAAAGGTTTTTGTATATAAATGTCCAATTTATAAATGAAAGTTAACACCAAAAATCAAGTGCACAACGTTGTTGTATTAGTTTTTATCACATCTTATTAAATGCACAACGTTGTAACGTTGAATAGTATATATTTCAATCTATTTTCTTGTTAATTTTAAATAAGTGCACAATGTTGTGCACTTATTTAATGAAAATACTTGTAATCCTATTATTTATATGAGATAATATAAATATAAGTTAACAACGTTGTGCAGTTAATTATTTTTAGAAAAAATGGAGACTGAAGAGGGGAGCAACCTGATTTGAATAATAATACTATATCTGCTTTTCATATCTGGAGTAATAAAAATGGCGTAATAAAGCTAAATACCAACACGTTATATAACTGGCACATACCAAAAAATCTAAGAGTCGAACCGATTCAACCAGGCGATATTGTTTTAGTTCAAACTCAAAAAGGATTAAAGCACGTATTGGTTATGAATGTTTGTAGGGAAGAGTTAGAAGAAACAAACAAGCGCTATGAGCGAGTTTTCAAAGTAATAGAACGTGCGCCACAGAAATTAGAGATCTAAGGGATAAATACATATAAATTATTGCAATCAAACTTACATACATAGGAGTGTTTTTAAATGAATATAACAAGACTTAATGCTGATTTTGGAAATTCATATACTAATTTTACTTTTGATAGTTATTATTTTGAGATTCCGACAATTGTTACTGAAATTAAAAAGGAAGCTGCAGAAAGTCTATTTACCGGAAAAGTTGATGAAGTAAAGGATCTTTTAGATCGGTTAGTTATCTGTACAAAAATAGATGATGAGGACCGTTATTTTGTTTTAGGAAACATGGCAGCAAAGAAACACGGAGCTAGCACGCATGTTGAAAGAATGCATGATAAAACTAAGAGCCCAATTCCATATGCTATCTTTATGGCTGCGGTGGCTTACTATTACAAACTAAAGAATCCAGAAGGCGAAAACAAAGCAGCTATTGAAATCGATGCTATGAAAATGATGCTTCCAATTTGGTTATTAAAGAAAGAAACAAAATTCAGCATTGCTTTAGAAAAAATGGAGAAAAGATTTGCAGGTGAGCACCAGGTTACATTATTAACTCCTGGAATGGAAACTGAACTAACAATTAAAGTGAATCAACCAAAATGTTACATTGAGGGAGAAGTATCTAGATGGGCATTGAAATATAAAATTGTAAATGATGAAGAAAACAATGCAACTGTTATTGTCAAAAGACCGGAAGCTAGCATGTTTGAAGATACACCTACAGTATTCACAGATATAGGTGGTGGCTCTGTGGATGATGTACTATTAGCAACTGGATTGAATGCACCTGTTAGTAGAGATAGCTTCCAAATTATCGATATAGAACCATTTTTAGGACGTTTAGAAGTACTACGTAAAGAAAAGTTAATTGAGTACTTTGAGGATCTTAAGAGCTTAGAAAGCTTCATAGTTGAGAATCATAAGGAACAGAAGTATATATTGGAAAATGAAAACACAGGTAAGAAAGAGGATCTAACTACTGAAATTACAGGAATGCTTCAAGAATATGCAGAGCAGTTAAGTGAACTTGTAACAAAGGCATACAATACAGATAGACAACGTAAGAAATACGTCTATTTTGGTGGAGAAGCTCCTATTTTAGCTCCATATATTCAAGAAGCCATTGTTAAATTAACAAGTGAAAAGGTTTTAGAAAATAATCATTTCTTCTTACATGAATTTTTACAAGATGATGAAAATGAAGTATTTAAACCAACAGCAAGAACTATCAACCTAGTAGCGTTAGAAATACTTAGCTTAAATGAGCAATCTCAAAAATAAAAAGTAGGGATATTATGACTACAAAAAAACCAAGACTTAGCCTGACTGTTAATAAGATGCCTGAAGATGTTTATCAGATTCTTGCAGAAAAAGGGGATTCCAGAAGACTTACACCTTATGTTGTAAGTCTTGTGGAAAAAGAAAAGCAAATGGATCAGATAATATCAAGCCTTTCTTCACTTGAAGCAAAAGAGAAGAAAGTAGATCAATTAATTTCTAGCTTATCTTTAATTTTAGATAAGGTCAGTGGGCTTGAAAATAAAGTTGATGGGCTCGCTGAAGCATTTCATGGACAGCAATTTATAAGTACTATTCAAGAGGATTTTTCTAAAAATGAAGTTCCTGAAGTTAAAGGAAAGGCGCTAAATGAAAAGGAATTAGAGATTAAGTCAGAGAATGTTATAAGCTCTATGAACGAAACTGTGGCATCATATGGCGATTTTTAATATAAATAAAAAAAGATACCGCATTTTATTAAAATAAAAACCGGTATCTTTTTTATTAACGAAAATGTTATAGGATAGGGGAGGAAGATATGAAAAATAATATATATGTAGGTGAAGGGTTTCCTTCATTTCCTGTAAGTACATATACAATATCCAGAACTTATTTATTATTAACTACAGAAGTAAAAAATATGTACCTGGATTCAATAAATTTCTCAATAGATGTTACAGACATTAAAGATAACAAAATAATGACAACTACTGAAATCGTTGAAGCAGATGGAAGAGAATTAAGCTTGTCTACTTTAAGTAAAGAAGCGATTAAAGTTATGAGAACCGAAAGAATGATGAAGTGGGAAAAACAAGTTGATAAGGAAGTCTTTTATCATCTTTTAGATCAATATAAAGATAACTTGCTTGCTGTTAGTAGTAAGGTAATAGAAACGGTTAAAGAGGAATTAAAATGAGAAGAAGGATAAATTCTTCTTCTCATATAAATGACCAAAGAAACTCAGTCCAGGTAGCCATAAATACTACGAAAGAATCTATGCCCGAAGCCACGGAGCTATCGTTATTAAGTCCCAAAATTATTAATGCAATTAATCCAATAAAAAATAAAATTTTCTTCATTTAAAATCTCCCTCAAAATGTTATATTCTAAATCAATATTAACAAAAATTAGAATCAATAAATATGGAAAAACTACTAAAAGTTAACAAAAAAACACTCTAATAAGAGTGCTTTGTTAGGAGATATATTTATTAATATTGCTCACCTTCTAGCAGTATTAAACAATGATGTTGCTGTAATTTGTAAATAAGAAAAACGCACAAAACCTTATTAAATCAATATTTATAACAAACAAACACGCGTATAAACGCATAGCGTTTACTGTTATTTTAAATTAGATAGGAATTAACAACTTCCCTTATATTGTCAATATCTTCAATCTTCTTGAATTCTAATATTATTCTTTCAAGTTCCTGACTAAGAATTAACTTTTTAGGGGAGTCCTCCATTAACTTTTCCTCGAAATTTAATAATGCATTTCTAAACATTTTGGCTCTACCGCCTTTTTGGAAGCCAAAAGATGTTGCATAATCATCTAATTTATCAAATACTTCCTTATCCGTTACTACAAATATTTCTTCCTGTTCTTGGCTTCTCATGCTGTTAAAGTCATTAGTTGGTTTGTACTCATCTAATATAAAACTTGATAATTCATTAACTAATGTTCCGTCCAAAAGAAAATTCCCTAATCTTTCTTTAGTTCCTGCTGGAATAGAAAACCTTTGTTTGTGTATTTCAGGTTTAGATAATGGGTTTTCCTTAATTTTCTCACTAAACTTAGAAATGATATCATTTAATACTTGAGATCGGTCAATATTCCAACTGTTTTGATTTGCTTTTGAAATGATTAGATTAATTTTGTTTATCTCTACATCTCGTAACCGTATTGTATAAGAACTATATTTGGATTGGTCTAATTCCAGATCCATTTCTTTATTTAATGCATACTCATATAATAAATAATTTCTGAATGCAGTTCTCCCTATATGACTAGAGGTTATAGTTTTTATAGCTTTTAATAAACTTAAACTTAAGTTAAAATGGTAATTTTTCATATTTACACCTTTTCATATGGATATAATCAAAAAAAAAGCCCTGAATTTAAATTCAAGGTAAAATAAACAATCAATCAAAAGAAGAAAAATCCACTAATGATATGTAAGTATAATACCATACTTTATAGAAATTCTATACATGTATAGAATTTCTATAACAAAGACTCTAAGTCCTCAGTATTCAAGGTCTTTAATTAATGATTTACTCCTTATAAAAAGGCTTGTGCGCAGCCTTGTAAGCTTACACACAAGCATAGGTCATTGTTTCCGTGTCATTATTATTGTTGGCTTTCTAATCATATAGGAATCATATTTTGCGAAAATATCCATGGCCTTATGAGCAATTACAACTTCTTCATTTTTTAAGTGCAAATATATTAATTGATAGTTAAAACCTGTTTCTCCTGGCATTTGAAAAAACTTAATCATTTTAAGAAAAATCTTTTCCTTTTCTGATAATGTCCCTTTAGGTAATTTATTATTCTCTTCAATATATCCCTTTAGAAAAGGGAAGAAGTTTAATATGTATTTTACAGATTTTAAAGGTTTTTGTTTACTCATTGTATAATCCTACTTTCATCTTTTGAGTGATTGTTTATTTAGCATATAATGCTTTCTCTATAAGTCTATTTATCTCTGATTTATTAAGTGCAGTAATGAGTGGTACTTAGTCCCAACCTTTCTCTATTCCTCCTCGGCATTCAATTATTGATTACATTTAGGGCACCTGTGATAAGGGATTATTCTTGATTCTAATTCTGAATAATTACAATCTAAACATTTGTATTCAATTATTTCCTCACTTCCTTTATGATATAATCCTAACATATAGATATCATATATTCAATAAAGAAGGAGATTATTCCTTGTTAATATCCAGTGCTTAAGTTTGACCTTTTCCTATAAATGCCTTTCAATGCATTGATTGTAATCCTTTAAAAAAAGGATTACGGGTAAGCGCAAGTAAAGCAACAAAACCAAATAAAAAAAGAAAAATCCGTTTATTTGCAATGCATAATTGCAAGTTTCATTAGGATTTTTCTTTTTTTTGGACCAAGTCCACACTTTCACTTAATCAGTCCTATAACTTCAATAAAGAAAATAGGGTGTGCACGACTATTTCGTGAAAATAATCTGTCCATTTTTTTTTAGTAATGCGTTATATCAAGTATAGGGGTATGGAATTTTCTGAGTGATCGATTTTTTCTAAGTAACTTTTTTTTAAAATTGGTTTATTTTTTTCTTATAAGTTTCACTTTAGAGAGTAGAGACACTAATTTTTATTTAATGTCCTAAAAAGTACAAACTTGCAAGAACATGCATAATTGGTTTCAATTAAAACCCATTGAAGAAATGAAGGAAAAAAATAAAAAAAATTATCCCACAATCATTTTCTTTTAACTATAACTCTATCAAAGTGAATGATAATTAATCATTTAATACCTATTAGTAAAAAATCCAATCGCAACAAAACTTACTTATAGTGCGACAATTTGTACGAAGGGAGGTGAGAGCCGTGAAGAACTAATAAAACACTACATTCTCGGGGTGTGCTTCACCTGGATCTCTATAACAAGCTGCGCGTAAGTCTAGTAGCTAACAAAGCACAACACAGTTTAGTGGTTATTAGGGAGAAAAGTTTAAGATTCGGTGATGCACGTGTATACCTAATTAAGGATAGTTCACATAATCGTTACTAATCCACCGTACTAGTATTTTTAGTAGATATAACAGCCTCATGCTGAGGGGAAAGAGTATGATTACTAAGATTACTCACGTTATATGAGGAAGATTCTCTCACCGAGGGTGCGATTGTTCACAATGAAATATCAACGTTTAGCTATAATTATGTAATATAACTCTGATATCCATATAAAAAATATAAAGAGTTTAAAAAAGGAGAATAAAAACGTATATAAATATATGTAAGCAGATTTTTGAAGGCTTTTTAGTATATTTTTTAATTTCTAGTTAAAAAACGACTCACATTTCTTATATTTTATATATAACTCATTTGAATGCACCATTTTTAATAAACTGTCGCGTTCAGCTGAATTTTTTTTTGAAATACTGATATATCAGCTTTTTGATCATTTGTATTTCTTTAAAGAGCACTGAAAAGACGTCAATTTTTAAATGTTATGTTGACAAATGCCACCTATAAGTGAAGAAAGAAATAATATAGTTGGAATCTTCCTTAATTGCAACAAAATAGGATTCACATGTTTTTTTTTCAAAACTCTTATCTATCAACATTTCACATTTGAAAATCAAGTATAAATGTTTAAATAAATGGATGAAATTGATGAAAAAGGTTAACCTTTGCCACCTAATAAGTAGATAGTAATTTTCACCTCACCTTTAATTGAATTTGTTGTCTTTAATTATTAAAAGGAGACATGGGCTAGTTAGTAGCAGAAAAAAGTTGAATTTAAATGTTACATAGCAAATTAAAAAGGTGAGAAAGATTTAAATTTATTGAGAACAGCTAAAACTTAAAAACAACAATCTATTTTAAGTGAATGTTTATGTTAGAAATAAAAAATAGTGTCTACTCTAAATAGAGAAAAGGAAGGAAGTAAGGAAAGTAAAAAAAGTATGTATTAATTAAAACAAACGGGTTTAGTAATACTTATTTGGACCATGATTAGGTTGTGCTTATGCTTTGACTAGTAATTAACACAACACTTTTGGGATTAATCTAATTTAATATAAGCTGTTCAAATCCTAGTAATAAATGTATAAGGACGTGCGCGAAAGTGAATATTCAATGGGTATTATTATGTACAACGGTAGTGTTGCATAACGTACCAAAAAAGGGTTGAATAATATTTTGACACAACATATTGAATTATATTAGAGGTATAAAATTTATGATGTTATTAAATAAAAGAATTACGGGTAATAACGATAAAGAGGATTTATTTACCTAGTTAGTTAGCAAATTAGAAGAAATTAAACCATTGATGAGGAAATCTGTAATTAATTGAGATATTCATTTTAAAAGTAAGTCACAGCACTTCATGCTGCTTTATTGCTCTTTATAGGGACAATGCTTTTATAAATAATCTTAGTTAATATTATTACAGAAGATATTCAATACTTTAATTTTATATCTAAAAGTCTTTGTATAATATTAATAAAATTGGGTAAATTGATAAAACATCCTGTCGAAACCTGTAAAAGAGCCATAGTTTATAAACTCTTATATAGGAGTATTTCAATTAATGATTCTTGTGATTTTTAATTAAAAATGGATTTGAAGGGAAGTGGTTATTTTCATCCAGTAATATAGCAATACAAACCAAGTAGATAAAGATATATAAAACTATTAAGTGGAGGAAGAAACATGAGAGAGGAATTGAACTATTATGCCGGAAAATTCGGCAATGGAAATGAGAAGGCAACAGATTTTATCAAGGCAGTACTATTCTTTATGGCAGGATTTACCCTATTAATGAACTATGAAATTTGCCAGAAGGGAATTAAACAACTAGTCCTATCCTGTTTTGGGTCAGAGAACCTTTGGTTTTATGGAATGGTCACTCTAGATTATGGTTTATGTTTACTACTTTATGTTTATAGTGTTGGATTAGGACTAATTGTATTAACTCATCTAATTTCAAAACACAAAGCTTAACGGCAAATTAAGCTTAACTTAAACTTCTTACTTTCGGCAAAAAGTAAGAGGTTTTTCTTATTTTAACATTAAATAAAAATAAAAAAACCTATTGAGCATTGTGGACAAATCTGTTTAACCACATACCCGATTTTTTTACTTTTTTAAACTATTAAATAGGTCATTTGCTATTTTTAAAGAATCTAGATTCAAAATAAAGAGTGGATCGGGTTTGCTATATCATTCTTCATTCCTTTTATTAGGGCCTTGATACTTCGTTTAATAAAGAAAGTTTTCTAATGGCTAACTACTTCAAAAGGAATAGCTTCACTTCTTTGAACTACTATAGTTATTCAAAGAAGTGAAGCTTTATAAAAATTAATTAAAAAAGGTTTTTACTTTTTTATGAGAGTAAAGTGTCTATGAAATACCTAGATATTAATAAACACTACATTTTTGGGGCTGAATTATAAAATTATCATTTAGTACACTTCTGCTGTTTGTTTGTGCTTGTTTATATAATTATATTTAACTTGTTTACTCTTGTTTAACATGTTTACGGCCCCTCGAAACCCTTGGGGCTGTAAGGATAGACGGAATAAAGCACAACACTTTTGGGGTGAAAACACTACATTTTTGGGGCAAAGCACAACACTTTTGGGGTGAAAGCACAACACTTTTGGGGTTGAAAAGCACAACACTTTTGGGGTGAAAGCACAACACTTTTGGGGTAAAGCACAACACTTTTGGGGTGAAAACACTACATTCTTGGGGTAAGAAAACACTACACTTTTGGGGTGAAACACAACGTTTTCGGGGTGAAAACACTACATTTTTGGGGTGAATTAAAACATTTTTAGGATAAGTGGAAAATTAAAAGCAATGATTGACTTAAGAGCAGATAAAAACACTACATCTTTGGGGTGTAGTGAAATTAAAAAATTCTATAAATAAAACATTTTGAGATTTACGTTTGCTTTTAGGTGAGTTAATATAAATATAACAAACCTTCTAGGAGTTTAATTGAATTATGGAAAATAATAGAGAAATTGTTTTTAAAGATACCAACCTAGTATCTAAAGCGAACTCAATAATAGAAGCAACATATAAATTAGGAGTAATGGAACAAAAAATTATTTCTGTAATTGCTTCTAATATTCACCCTAACGATAAAGACTTTCAAACATATACATTCTCAATCAAACAATTTGGAAACTTAATAGGATCTAAGTCAAAAAACCTTTATAAAGAGGTAGACAAAGTAACAACTAAATTAATGCAGCCTTTTTTATTTATAAATCCTGAAGGTAAACCAACTCGTATAGCTTGGCTATCTAAAGCTACATATAATGTAAATGAGGGTTCTGTTACTGTTCGATTTGATCCCGATTTAAAACCTTTTTTTCTATTCCTTAACCAAAAATTCACAAAGTACAAACTAGGTAATATCATTCACCTCCGGAGTAACTATTCTATTCGCCTATATGAGCTTTTGAAAAGTTATGAGGGGTTAACTGAGAGGACGTTTACTGTAGAAGAACTTAGAGCTAAGTTAGGGGCAGATAACAAATATCCTAATTGGATTAATTTTAGACAGAGAGTAATAGATCATGCGCAAGCAGAAATTGCTCAAAAAACTGATATTTCCTTTACATATGATACAATCCGAAAAGGACGTTCGATACATAAAATTAAGTTTAAAATAAAAACGAATAATTCTTCAGAAAACATATTAGAAATAGAAGAAAAAATGGTTGAAGTAGTTGAATCGGAAGAAGTTATAGATATTCAAAAATTAGGCTTGAAATTAGGATTAAATTTAAATAAAAAACTTATTAATGAATGGCTGAATTATGGGAAAGAAAATATTGTAGAGCTTATGGAGTCTATTAAATATGATGCCAGTATAAAGAATCCTATAGGTTATATCTCGTCTGTACTACCGAAAATGAGTTCAAGTAATGATATTAATAAAGAATTCATAGAAGATAAATCTATTCTTCTTGAAAAAGCCATTCGTGAATTTATTTTAAGTAAGTTACCGAAAAGGAAGGTAACAAGAATTGAAAAGATACCACATTATATGCATCGAAAAGATGTAGTGAAGATTCTGGAGAATTATTTTGGTGAAAAAGAGGCTAACATAATTTGGGATGAGAAAGGTTTAGAAATAACTGAAAGGTTATACAATGAACTTAATAGGAAAATTAGCTCTGGAACCTATACTACTAAGTAGGTTCTTTTTTCTATGTTAATAAATAAATTTACGCACCCAGTGTTTAATAACATTACATAAAGACATTTTTATTGGGATAAATAAAACCATATAACAAAAAACCCCTGGGTTAATGAACTCCAAGGGGTCAGGGCATAATATTAATAAAACCCATAAAAACAAATTTAAAATCAATTAGCTTGAATAAGAACTTACGTTCCCTTATATTAGAGTCATATATGAACATTTTTCATTTTAGGAAGTGTAAAAAATGACCAAAATATCTGAAGAACATAGAAGTATATTAGAACAATCCATCTATTTACCTTTAGTACTGTCGGTCCTGGAATATGATCGCAAAGTAACAGAAAAAGCCTCCTTCAAAATCAAGTTAGTTTATTTACATCTGATTGAATTTACGATGCTGAAGGTACAAAAGGATCTAAAAAAGGTAAAGGATGGTATGCGTAAGATTAACATGAAGACTGTTCCAGGCTATAATGACGGGGTTTTTACGGAATATGATTTTTACTATAAGGGTTATCATGAAAAACACAGATACTTTAATGCTAACCTTAGAAACAACTGTGAAAAGCTGCTGCACTATTACCTAAACAAAGATATGAAAGACTAATAAACACATTGCTATGATGCAATGTGTTTATTCCAACTAAAGAAAGACGGAATTCTTAACAATCCTTGTGAAGTAAGATTCCTATATTTCACAGTACATGATATAGGCTGTTTTAATGTTAAGAATTTATCATTTTCACTATTATTATTTCTATCAATATTCTTATATAAAAGAGCTCTTTCTTTAGCAGGAATAAATTCCATAACTCCGGCGTATCTACCGTCTTTAAAGGTTAATACAGCCCCGAATTCATCTTTTCTAATCTTGGTAATATAAACAGTTTCATATTTATAATTAATGACTTTTAGCCAAGAATCAGATCTTTTATTTTTACTGTATATGCTGCTGGATTTTTTTATAACGATGCCTTCCAAATCATTAAGTACTATCTGGTTAAAATAATCCGATGCGCGGCCTTCTATATAAGGAATGGGAAAAATAGTAATATTTCCTTCAGGCAGTATCCTTTTTAATATTTCTTTCCTTTGAGATAGGGGAAGGCCCATAATATTTTCATTATTTCTATAGAGTATGTCAAAAACTCCATACTGTATAGGATGGGTACTTTTAGAGGACATAAACCTTTCCATTACGGATTCAAAGCAAGGCTTTCCATCTTTTGAAACAATTATTTCTCCGTCCAAGATTGTACCTTCGGGGATAGGTAAGTTTGTAAGTTCGGGGAATCTATTAGTACATTCTGTATGATGCCTAGTGTAAAGGCGGATTTTACCGTTGAAATTAGAGAGTAATAGTCTTATTCCATCTAATTTTAATTCTGTATAAAACTTGCTGTTATCTTTATATTTGTCTTGCTGTAATTCAGGAACAGTTATTCTTTCTAAAAGCATCGGGCTAATAAACATGTATTCCACCTCATAATCCATCATAGGTGATAAACTGTTATATATCATTAAGAGAAGTAAACCATATCAGGATGATATATCCAGAGAATTATAGGAGGTTTTTATGAAATTAGAAGTAGAACATAATTTTAAAAGAATAACCTTTATTTCAAAAGAAGCAAATATATATGGGTACACTGAATATACAAGTAAATTATGGAGTAAAATAAAGGATTTAAATTGGTACATAAGTGATAAAGATTTAGAAAATGGAGAAAGAACATACATTAAAACTGGTAGTGGAAAAGCCTAGACAACTAGGTATAAAAAGCTATATGAAATTGTTATGTGTTCTTGGTATGGAAAAGAAAAAGTAGACCAGATGAGAGATAATAAGTTTATTATAGAGCATATGGATAATAACCCTCACAATTGCAGTATAGAAAACTTAGCATTTGCACATGAGGATTTAAATAAAACTAAAGCATTTAGCTTAGATAAGGATAGACCAGCAATACTTGATAAGGTTGCTATGAATATTTACAAAAACTTTGATAATCAAGATTTTGAGATTACTTTAGGGTTTAACGATTTTTATTTCTTAAGATATGAGGAAAACAGTGAGTTAAAGTATAAGCCACTTACAGCTTTGTATTTAAGATATAAGGACGATTTTCGGACTATGTTAATGGAAGCTAACTCTTTAGTGAATAAAATTATGAACAATTCTACTATTGGGTTAGCTTATTTGGATTGTTACGAATACACTTATGATACAGCAAATTTTATTTCACCTCCTGAAGGAATGGAAGTTAAGGACCTACCTCCTATAGTATTCCAAAATAATACAGCATATATGGTTTTAACTGATAAGAACCGTTTATTTAGCGTTGGTCCTAGTTGGAGAGAGCGACATTTTAAATTAAATGAATTTAAAAAATAAAAAACTTTAAGAGAATTATAAAGAAAGAAGGAGCTGCTTATTATTTGCGGCTCCTTCTTTCTTTATATGCGTTAATATCTGAACGTAAAAATAGTCTTTCTTTACCTGTATCCTTAACAGGCTCTAACGTTCCATTTTTTACTGCTAAAGAGATAGCTTGCCGGCTGCATTCCAGCAGCTCGGCGGCTTCAGAAGTGAATAACAATTGATCCTGGATATAGGATCTCAATTCTTTTTCATTTGAAATAGATATCATGTTAATCTGTCCATTCTTTTTAATTGAAAGTCATAATATATATTTATTCCCCAAGTAATGGCCCATGCTGTCGTTGTTGCGAAAAAAAGGTATTCCATCACACCTAAATTATTGAAGTCAACAAGTGCCAGCAAGATAGAATAAAATGATACAAGAAACAATTGGTCTTTATACTGATTAATGAATTTCATAAGTTTTAATGGATGTGTTATAATAAGGAGTATATCAGGGTTTTACCCCCGATATACTTTTCAGGTTTAACGCTTTGAGCCTTTCTTCGATATACGTTTAGCGGAACGTTTATCGTTGGAGGCTCTTTTACGTTTATCCACCATGTCGCTTATGTTCTTAATTGTTGTTACAAGCCCCGTAAGAGCTCCAACACCCAATGCGACAAGTTGGAATATTTCCTTCACATCCATTTACTCACCTCCTTATATCTTATATATTTATTATAGCATTTCACTTGTCGTTCGTCAAGTGAAAACATTGATGAGACCAGGTTTTTGATATTTTTATAATTGATAGCAAGTTAGTTAATTTTTAAAGATAGCTAGTTCTCTTTCTTTTTTTCTAAAAATGCCTTTTTCACTTCCTGGGCCAAAGGTATCACCATCATTCTAGAGCACATAATAAAATGCAACCCCCTTTTCCTTTTTCCTAAAAATGCTTTTCATAAAAAATACCTCCACTGAATTTGTGAAGGCTAGGAAAGGGAATACACATATAGGGTTCTCATTGGAACAAAAAACTACGGAGGTTCCATTAGACATTATATACATAAAAAATTGTTTTTAATCGGTTCTATAAATAGTAGTTTAGTAAGAACCCAAAATACTTATGTTTCCTAAAAAAATCTCCAAAAAACCGGATGGCAACCAGACTTAATTCTGCCAAAAAGTAAAATTCTTAACTGAACTCGTAAATTGGATATTATCGCTTTTTGTCAGGATATTCCTTATAATCATAAATGATAGTTATAACATAACCATTAAATTTTCTTCGCTTATAAATAGCAATTATCCTTATGATCAAATTTCCATTTGTATTTAATGTATCTATTTATAATATAAGGAAAATGATATTATAAAAATAATACATGTCTATTGAGTTTGTTATATTTAATGTTTGATATAATATTTTCTATTGATATTCTAGGTGGTGCTTTTATTTTTGGTAAAGAAAATGGATAACTCACAGTTGATTGCAAGTCAATTAATTAGAAAAAGTTTTGAAGAAAGTTTGACAAATAGTAATAATAATCAAGATATAATCAATAATGAAACTAAATTTAATCGCATGTTACATGATTTTTTTGAAATGTTTTCAGCAAGTTTAATTCTAAAAACATTTGATTTAAGTGATGAAGAATTAGAAAAGGGCATAGTTGGTAGTGGAAATGATGGTGGGTGTGACGGTCTTTTTTTATTTGTGAACGAAGAATTAATTATGGATGATACTCCTTTAGAAAATATAAAAAAGAACCCAACACTTGATATTTATATAATCCAATCAAAATATGAAACATCATTTGGAGAAAATGTATTTAATAAGTGGAAAAGTGTCGTTGAAAATCTATTTTCTTTAGAATCCTTTCAAGAAAATGATTTTTCTAAGAGATATAACAATGATGTTATAGAGTTTTTTGATAGATTTCATAATACTTTCTTAAATTTGATTACTAAATCCCCAAAAGTAAACTTTAAATTTTTCTATGTAAGTATAGGAAATGAAGTTCATATCAATGTCCATCAGCAAGCTGATGAAATGATTGGCAAATTGAAGACTCTTTATCCAAGCCCAAATACTACAGTTAGTGTTGACTACATTGATGCAAAGAGAATTCTAACTTTATATGATGCACCTTCAAAAACTGATTTTGTATTACAAATTTCTGAGACACCAATAATTGTTGAGGAAGAAAAAGAATATATAGTTTTAGCTAACTTATCCCAATACTTTGATTTTATTACTAATGAAAATAAAAAATTAATAAAACATATATTTGAAGCTAATGTACGAGACTATCAAGGGAATACGACAGTTAATAAGGAAATTGCTGAAACCCTAAGTCAGAAGAGCTCGGGAGAAGACTTCTGGTGGCTAAATAATGGAGTTACAATGTTAGCAAGTCGGATTGATCAAAAATCAACTAAAGTTTTTGAAATAAAAAATCCTGAAATTGTTAATGGATTACAGACTTCTACTGAAATATATAACTACTTTGTTTCTAAAGAAAATGACAATAAGAAGATTGAGGAAAGAAAAGTTTTAATAAGAATAATAGTTCCTAACAATGAAGCATCAAGAGATAAAATTATTCTTGCAACCAATAGTCAAACAACAATTCCAAAGGCTATATTAAGAGGAACTGATAGTATACATAGAGAAATTGAAAGTTATTTAAAAACTAAAGATTTATTCTATGATAGACGAAAAAATTTCTATAAGAATGAAGGTAAACCTAAGGATAAAATAGTTAGTATACCATTTTTGGCACAGTGTCTTATTTCAATTGTTCTTAAAAAACCTAATTATGCTAGGGCACGTCCATCTACACTTTTAAGCGATGAAGATACTTATGATCACTTATATTTAAAGAATAAAATTTTAGATAGTTATTATAATGCAGCTCTTATTGGAAAAAAAGTTAAAAATGCTATTAGCAGTTTAGGAATATATTCAGTAAGCGAGCAATCTGATATATCATTTTATGTTATGTATGTATGTTCAGCTAAGATAGCTGGTTCCGTAGAAATTTCCTCCGAACAATTAAGCAAAATTCAGATAGAAAAGTTTACTGAAGATAACATAAAAAGATGTGCTGAATACGTTTACGAAAAATATCAAACATTAGGCGGAAATAACACGGTAGCCAAAGGAACAAATTTAATTGATGCAATCTTACAAGATAACTTTATAGAAATACCTTTCTAAAGAGTTTTGATAAAAAATAAACAAAGCTTACTGCCGATTTTCGGCAGTTTTTTTATGCTTACAATTAAATTTATTCGACTTGTGTTGAAACAGAAAACTAAATAATTTTTCAGAAATTTAATTAATTCAAATAAATATAATCATAACTTGTGGGTTACTGATTTTGTCAGGGTACTATTGAGTCTGGTTGGTGGAAGAAGGAATAATTCCCTTTTATGCCGAACACCTTATGGAAGTATAGGAGGCTGGTTTATATGTATTCAGAAGAAGAAATGATAATAATAGATAGATTTAACATACCAAAGCTTAAGGGTATTAAATCGGAAAATTTAATATTAAAAACAAATGATGAAGAGCTTCCTGGAACTAACGAAAGAAACTTTTTTTGCAAAAACAATAACTTTAAATTTTCTCTAGTTAAAGAAAAGGACGGATTAATTGAACCTATATTTATTATGGATTTTTTCAAAAGTAGTAAAAGATTACAAGCATTACGAAAAGAAGAACCGAGTATAAAGTTAGAACTACTATGGGTTAAAGAAAGTTATCGCAAGAAGGGCATTGCTACTTACTATATGAAAGAACTTATAAAATACGCAAAAGAAGAAGGTATTAACCAGATAAGAGTTATTCCAAATCCTGATGCGACTAATTTTAAAGAAGATAATAAAGAAAATGCATTAAACAAAGAACATTTAGCCTGTTTTTACAAAAAATTTGAAGATGAATATTTGAAAATAACCTTTATATGAACTTAATTTTCTTATAGTATCAACCAAACTACTACTAAAACAAACGGGTATTTGATTAAAAAGAAAAATTAACGCTTTTTTGCCAAACCCCTTTTTGAAGAAACTGGCAGCATTCCTGGATAGCCTATGGTAGAAACAGGGCAGGTTTGTTTAAGTTCATTAATTCACAATGTATAAAATATAAAAGAGCTATAAGCCAGGATATTCCTAGCTTATAGCTCTTTTATGTTAGTCCATTCACTGATTCTTCGTGCTAGAGCTTTGGAGTCTCCATCATACATATGAAAATTTAAAGAGAGAATTAGGTGATTAACCTTTTGTTCAAATTCGTCTAGGGCATTTAATTCCGTCGACCAATGTATTTGTGGTATAGATATTACAAATTTATTGTCATTCGTTTTTATGATATAAACATGAGCATTTCTATGTAAATCGTCTAATTTTTTTTGTAAGTATTTCAATTAGATTACCTCCTAGAAAGATATTAACATCTTTATTTTATTTAATACAATAAATAAGATTGAATTAATTGGTTATAAAGAAAGAAGTTGCAATGTATAAATAGACCCAACAATAGTTAAAAAGTTAGTAAAAAGCTCTTTGGTTATGTAAAAATCCGGGCAGGTTTGTGGTACAAGAGATAAAGTATAGAATTATAATGTACTAAAAAAGGCCATGGTCTAAATAACCATAGCTAAAACGTTAGCAATTACAAATCATTAGTATATTTCCATCTAGGTCTTTAAAGTTAAAATAAGCGAAATCACCAATACGTTCTATTTCTCTAACAATTTTAATCCCTTTGTTTTTAACAAATTCATACGCTTCATCAATATCTAGAACAAAGAAATTAAATAAAACGTGGTCAGATGGATTTAGTTTAAACTCTGGGTCAAATGTGTGATCGTCCAATGTAAGTCCAGTCTCAGAAGTAATGGGAATGTTGTAAACAGGTGATTCAACATTGCCCTTATTGAATGGAAGTCCAAGTAAGTCACTGTACCATTCAGATGATTTTTCTAGGTTACTAACATGGATAAAAACATTATTTACTTTACAATAGATAGGAGAAGAAATTGTATTCATAAACAGTCCACCTTTATATGGAATTTAATTTACAGAATTCAATAAAAAAGTAGAAATACCTTTAAACCATTGAAATATTTATGTCGCAGTTCCTAGATATAGAACTCTAGTTGAACCAAGCAGGGCAGCATTCCTTTTTGTGTCACAAATATGGCAGCATTCCTGTAATAGGTAAAAACAAGGCTATGGAAGAAACTTGGCAGGATTGTTGAAGAAGTAATTCAGAATAAATTAGTATTTCGTTGAATTGTCACCTAAGATTAAGTCACAAAAGTGACTTTTTTTTAATGTTTTATTAGTAAAAATATGGTAATATTGTTAAAGAGGAACATTTGTTCTTTTTATGAGATGAATGTGAGGGAGAAATTAATGCGACCTAATTTAACGAAAGATATAAGTGTAGAAAGTTTTAAAGATTTTTATTGGTTAAAGGTAGAGTTACAGTCTTTTTGTAGAGAAAATGGCATGAGTACTTCTGGTTCAAAAATAGAGATTACCAATAGGATTGAAACATTCCTTCGAACAGGGGAAATTAAAAAACCTTTGAGAAAATCGAATATGAATAAGAAGCCTCAGCCCCAAGGAAAATTAAGTTTGGATACAGTTATCACTGAAAACCATAGTTGCAGTCAAAATGTAAGAGAATTTTTTAAGACGGTTGTCCCAAAATTCCACTTTTCCACCTATATACAAAACTTTCTTAAAAACAATGTTGGAAAAACATATCGTGATGTAGTTAAAGCCTGGAATGTGGAAGAAGAACGAAAGAAAAATCCTTCGTTTAAGAAAACCATAGCCCCTCAATTTGAATATAATCAATTCATTCGTGATTTTTATTCAGATCCTAAGAATCAAGGAGTAAGTCGTGAGAAAGCTATTAAAGCTTGGAATGAAATCAAGAAACAGCCTGGTAGCAATAAATATTTATTTACTAAATAGTATTTAAGTAGGTGACTAACTAAGGGTACATAAAGAGAAACTTTTGATTATCAAAGATAATAGGGATTCTTCTTGAGCTAAAATGGCAGTTTAGTTTAATAACAATAATTTGAAATTTCCTAATGCAACATAAATGCAATCATATTTTATTAATGGTGTAGTTAATGAAAAAATATTTTGACAATTATTTAAGTAGATAATAAAATAGAAAAAAACTGATTGTAATAAATGGTAAATAAAAACCAAATAAAACATGCGATGATGAAGGTGAGTAAACATTAGGAACACTTTAGAGAGCTGATGGTTGGTGAGAATCAGTGTGGGAATTTTGTTGAATGGGCTTCTGAGCAACCAAGCTGAACGAATAGTAGGTTATGGCGGAAAGTCTCACCGATAAAAGAGACAATGTATCGAGCAATTATAAATTGTTTCTGTACAGTAAAGTGCGTTTATTTTTAATAAACGAACGAAGGTGGTACCACGGGGTTTCTCGTCCTTTTTTAGGATGAGGGACCCTTTTTTATACTGAAAATTAAGGGGATGAGTAGTTATGAGTAAAGATGGGGTAGATTTGGAGCGTATCGTTTTTATCGGAAGAACATTCGAGGAATATATGGCGATGTTTTCGCTTTCGACAGAAGAAATGGAAGGAAAAAAGACTTTGGACTGTCCGGCAGGGGCGTGTTCTTTTACCGCTATCAGCCAGCAAAAGGGACTGGACGTGACCGCCTGTGACATCGCATATTATCATCCGGGAGAAGCTCTTGCCAATAAAGGAGAAAAAGATCTTATACACGCGATGGAAAGCGTAGAAAAAGCGAAAGCACAGTACGTGTTTGACTATTTTAAAGATGTGACAGATTTAGCGCAGTATCGGACCCGCGCGCTTAATGATTGTGCAGCTGATATGAAACAAAATCCTGAGCGCTACATTCCTGTTACATTGCCTTCACTACCGTTTGAAAGTGAACAATTTGACTTGATTCTCTCTGCTCACTTTTTGTTTACATACGGTGATCGCCTTGATAAAGCATTCCACCAGAATGTGATTGAAGAATTGCTTCGAGTAGTAAAAGAAGAAATTCGTATCTTTCCACTTGTTGACCTTACTGGGAACAGATACGAGCATTTAGATGAGATTGTGAAAATGCTCAAAAATCAAGGGTATGAAGTTGAAGAAGTTAGAGTGCCATATGAGTTCCAAAGAAATGCAAATACAATGATGAAAATTCGAAAGAAAGATAAAGAGTAAGAGTAAGGTAAATGTTTATTCCAATTTTACTTTTTATCGGAAAAAAACAACTGATAAAATAATGAATGAAAAATGAGAGGGTATTATGATTGCCAAACAAGGGCAAAAAAACAGGGGTTCAATTTGAAGGTTATCTACTATAAAAAAATTGTGAAATAATGCGCTTAAAGTAACAGGGGCATTAATCCAGTAAGGATTAATGCTTCTTTATTACTCTGTTACTAATAGGGCAGGTTATTGAAAGAAGATGAAACCAAAATTTCATTTAAACGTATTATTCTATAATCATTTATTTCTCTTAAAGGGGGACAAAATGCTTGCAAATTCCTTAGTATTAATGGGATTAGGTATAGTAATAATAATTGTCGGTTTTCCATCAAACAAAAAGGAAAGACTTCGTTCCATTAAAGAAATCTACAATTGAAAGAATTCGGATGTAAGGAGGAATTTTTATATGTCATCATTAATGTTAGGACTGATACTAGGTGCCTTTTTAGTTATAGGGATTCAACAAATTATCTACACTTTAATATGGGTATATACAGGGGAAAATATGGGGATGATACGAAACATTAGAACCGCTGTAAAGAATTCGAAGCATAAGAAAAAAGTAAAAAGTGGAGAAAGTTATTAAGAAATTCGTAAATTATTGTTGTGGTTAATCATTTTTAAATTCCAGTTAACAAGTTTTTTTCTAAACAGCCGCCATTAGCATATAGGTTCAAGCAGGGCTTTCCTTTAATAGAGGGAAAGCCTTTTGCCATGTCACAAACGTGGCAGCATTCCTGTAATAAATGAAGAACTAGCTTATGTCACAAACGTGGCAGGTTAGTTTAAGTACATGTTTTCACAAAGTAAATAAATATTCCTAATTTTGCTACAATCAATTTTCCCAACTTTAATTTAGTCTTTTTACTTAATTACTGATATAAAGTGCTTTACATCACCTATAAAATTTAATTATATTAAAGAAAATTACTATATTACATCCTATTGATATCCAATCCAGGATATAAAGAAATGCCCTACTCAGTAGAGTAAGGCATTAAGCGTGATATTTGGTCTAACTCCATCATTATAGTAACAAGTTATTTTCCGACTTATAGAAAAAACTAATATATTGTAATAACTTTTTATAAGGTATATAAACTCTAATATAGGTAATAATGTTTAAAAGGTAGCAGTAATAAGATAGGTTTTTTCCATTCTTATCGTGTTTACCTATATTTAAAACACAAATAATATGTGACTCCAAACACATCCATGTGATTATTTACTTTCTAGAAGGATATACATCTTAAAATTACCTGATTAAAATGACAATCAGGTAATTTGTGTATTATAGTATAAATATTATTTATTAATTGTATAGAGTGGGGCACACATAGCGTGAATATAAAATATATCTATACTATTTCCCCTTAGTGTTATATAATAAATATATGTATAGAGGAAGTATAAAATTGTCTCTACCCATTCAATTTTTATACTTTTTTTATATATTTTTTTGTATATGGCGAGTAAGTATGGATAAATTATAAATATATAGATTGATACTAAAGGAAAATACTTCTAAATTAAATTCTACGTTCTAATGCGTAAACTATTCCATATAAATGTTGTAATGTATACACGAATGAAAAACTTCTATTATTTAGAGGTTTTTCTTTTTTTTCTTTCGAGGTTCTTTAGCAAAAAGTCAGTTGCACATTAAATTTACCAAATTAGCTTATTTAATAAGCAATTCTTGACATTAATAATAGTGAATGGAGACAAATATCAACTAAAATTAAAATATTGGAGAATAAAGGGTTTCCTGATGATTAAGCATTAAAAAAGAGGAGAATTTAATTATATTCAAGAATTATAAGTTAGTAAATGAACTTAATATAATAAATGAATCTTGATGGTGAGAAGAAATGACAAAAAAGCAGTAATTGAAATACTTGAATACTATAGACTAAAATATTTTATATCGCAATACAATGTTTTCTGGCGGGTGATAAATATAGAGAAGCTTTGTTGGATAAATAGTATTTCTATGGATTTATTAATAGTTATAAAAATTTAAACACAGAGTGTAAATAATGATACCATATAAATTAAGAACCAGGCCAAAAGAAACAGAATCATTATAGTTGTACATATATACAGAGCGTGTTAAGTTAAGACGGAACAATATGAGAGTAAATCCATAGAATAGAATTTTCGTTGGAAAGGAGTGTAGGTTTGGAGCTCATTCAACAAGATATGTTTACAAATGAATTCCTAAGGGAAGTTATTAATCGGGTATCTACAGGAATAGTCATTACTGATCCCAATCAGGTAGATAATCCAATTATATACGTAAATCAAGGGTTTGAAAAATTAACTGGTTATCACTCAAATGACATTGTAGGTAAAAACTGCAGGTTTTTACAGGGAGACGATACTGAACAGCTTGAAGTTGATAATTTACGAAACGCTATTGCCAAAAAAGAATCTATAGTAGTTATTTTAAGGAATTTTAAAAAGAATGGAGAAATGTTTTGGAATGAGTTGGCATTACACCCCATTTATGTTGGGGAAAGTAAGAGTTTATACTTTGTAGGATTGCAAAAGGATATAACTACTCAAAAAAGACATGAAGAAGAAATAAAGCAATATATAAAAGAAGTAAATGATCTTTCTACACCAATTATTTCGGTTCAAGAAAATGCATCTATACTACCAATTATTGGCGATTTAACAGAATTAAGATTTCATCGTTTGGTAAACCAAATTGCTAGTTATGTTTCTAAGGAGAAAGAAGAATATTTTATTATTGACTTACAGGGCCTAGAAAATTACGATGAAGTGGTTAACAATGGTTTAAATACAATCAACCAAATACTAATATTAATGGGAGCTAAATTAGTAATAAGTGGTATTAAGCCAAAAATGGCTAGGGATATAAAGCAATTTAGTTATGAAAATAATTTAACAACGTTTAATACTTGTGAAAAAGCATTAGAGTTTATTTCGCTAAATAAAATATAACTTACGGTGTAAATTGAAAAATCATAATTAATGTTACTTATTGAATTTGATATTATAGTATACGAGCTATAGATATATTTTTTTGCCTATACATACTAACTAAGACCTCCATTATTGGTGGTCTTTATTTAGATTTAGCAAGGAATTCGATAAACAATTCCGATAAAGTAAAAACATTATTCAAGTGAAGGATTTTAGTAGAAAATCTAGTGTTAAATACTACCTTCAATTTTTAAAAGATGAAATAGAGAATAAGTTAAAAGCAGAAAAACTTCTTTATTACATAGAATCAAGTAGGGAAATACTAAAAAAACGAGACTTAATCAACCAATGTTACAGTACAAGGAGTTCTATACTAGATGAAAAAAGGTTTAAATGAATATCAATTTTACGAAAATTTCGATGAGCTTGCTATAGACATTCTGACCTTAGCAAAAAATATAATACCGAAGGGTTATTTCTTTTTAAGTGCTTTTACGAATAAGGAGCAGCACATTTTAAAAGTTGCTAAAAATAAGGAAAACATCCATATTAATGAGGGATCACGTATTCCACTCCATTCCGCAGTTTGTACTAGGATTAACTTTTCCAAAGGGAATGCTTTGGTTTATACAGATATTAGCAAGGAAGATAGCTTAGTGAAATTAAAAAGAATTTACCAAGCAACCAATGTAAATGCTTATTTAGGAGTGCCAGTAATTCTAAGAAATGGAGAAGTTTTTGGTACGCTATGTGCAGTTCAAGAGAGAGCTACAACGTTTCATGCTGATAGTATCAAGTTAATAGAAAAATTAGCAAAAATGTTTTCGTACTATTTAGAGTTAGAAAGTATGGCTTGTAGAGATCATTTAACTGGTTGTTATAACAGATACTCCTTAGAAAGGTTCTTTCAACAACATACAAGAGAAGAAGGCATAATTCTCTTTTTAGATTTAGATGGTTTCAAGCAAATTAACGATAAATTAGGACATGAGACAGGAGATTTTGTCTTAAAGGAAGTTTCACTAAGGATAGAAGAAGTAATTCGTAAGAGTACTTTAAGTGGTGCTGTTTTTCGTTTAGGTGGAGATGAATTTGTTGTTAATCTCATTGGTCTTATTGATAAAGGAATGATAGATGATATAGCAACTACCCTTATCCTTAGTTTATCCACTTGGGATTTTCATACGAATGATTTTTGCTTATCCACGAGTATTGGTATAGTTTCTTATACAAAAGAGGAACAGTCATTGACTGCGTTACTAAAAAAAGCTGATAACGCTTTGTATCGAGCAAAATCAAGTGGTAAAAATACCTATCAATATTTTTAAATTTTCCAGCATATTGTTTCTACCAATTTCATATGTTTTCTATATGTAATAATAAAAAGACTTGCTCAAAAAAGTCCCAAACTTGGGGCTTTTTTTGTTTCTGAAAACAGTTCTCTGGGGAGCTAATCATGAATTGCTCCCCAGAATAGATTAGTATATGGGAGACTAATCCTAAATTAATTATATAAACGATTATTTGCAATGTGAATATTGTAAATAATGTAAAATGTTAATCTCCAGAAAGTCCATACAAAAAAGCTGGTTGCATACCTAAAAGAAAAATCTCTTTATAATACTTAAACTTCAAATCAAATATATATTTTTAAAAAATTTGGAAAAAATACCTTTATTGAAAAAGTGGAGGTATTTTTATGAAAGAACACCATATTCGTTTAACTTCCTCTGAAATTGGAGGGTTATGGGCCAATTATATAAGTGATTCTCTCTTTATTTGTGTGTATAGATACTTTTTGGCAAAAGTTGAAGATAAAGAAACTCAAGCTATATTAAAACATGCATTAGACTTGTCATATCAACATGTCAAAGTTATTACAAACATTTTTAAAGAAGAAGGCCATGCTATCCCACAAGGATTTACGGATGAAGATGTTAATGTTGATTCACCAAGATTATTCTCTGATGAATTTTTTCTTATTTATACAAAGCAAATGACAAAGGGCGCTTTAGCAACCTATGGGGTGGTGCTACCACATACTTTTCGGAAGGATATAAGAGAACACTTTATGTCATGTATCGCATCTACTATGGAATTATTTAATGAGACAACTGATTTACTTTTAACTAGGGGATTAGAGATTCGGTCTCCCTATATTCCCTATCTAGAAGAAGTAGATATGGTAGAAACACAAGGGTTCTTAGCAGGTTGGTTGGGAAAACAAAGGCCATTAATGGCTGCGGAAATAACCCACTTGTATTCAAATATACAAACTAATCATTTGGCATCAGCATTATTGACAGGTTTCGGTCAAGTAGTTCATTGTGCTGATCTAAAAGGATATATGAAAAGAGGTAAAAATATTACTAAGAAACATATTGAAATCTTTACTAGTTACTTACAAGATAATGCCTTACCATCACCACACAATTGGGATGATTTGGTTCTACCAATTAAAGAAACTCCATTTTCGGATAAGTTAATGATGTATCATACCTCATTGATTTCAGCTGCTGGTGTAGGAAATTATGGAACTGCCTTGTCAGCTTCATTAAGACGTGATATTGCTGCTGATTATACTCGCTTTTTTGGTGAAATTGGTCTTTTTGCAGAAGATGGTTTGAATTTATTAATTAATAATGGCTGGTTTGAAAGACCACCACACGCTATTGATAGTCATTAGCTAGTGAGTTAAAATAATGGTCAAAAGAAGGACTGCTACTTAGCTTAGGCAGTCTTTTTATTAGAGTATAATATTACAGTATTCCTCTAATAAATGAATAACTGCTTGTGGAAGAAATGAGGCAGTTTAATAAGCGAGGGATGAAACAAAAAAACCATCAATGCTAATTATTGATGGCTTTACTTATATTTTTCTTCCTCCACTTTATTCATCAACTTCATAAACCATCCCATCATTTCATGAAGTACGGTCAAATTCAATGAATATTTGACATACTTTCCTTCTTTACTGGATTCAATTAACCCACTGTTTTTTAAAATAGAGAGATGATGAGATATACTTGGCTGCGATATGTTAAAATACCCCGTAATTTCATTTACAGTCATATCCCGTTCCTTCAGAAGTTCTAAAATTTTTCTTCTAGTAGTATCTGAAAGTGCTTTATAAGCATCAATCAAATTATCCAGCCCCCTTCATAATAACATATAGCTATTTAACTATATGTTATTATGAATACCATAAAAAGTAAACATGGCTAAAAAATAAATGGAAATGGCAATACCCGGAATCTTTTCCAGATAAAGAGTTAATTATTCGTACTCTCCTAAATTGGATAGAAGAATCGCCGACGAACTATAATGGTGTGTATAAGTTGTTTAAGACTGAGGGTGAATGGGCTAGTGCAAACTTTTCAAATGAAGCAAAAATAACTTATTGAACTAGCGGGACTGAAAGAAGGGTGAAATAAAACAAAACCATCAATGCTAACTATTGATGGCTTACTTAATTCTATAAACGAGTGATTTTTGTCTAACTAAAAAAATAGAGTTTGTATCAGGATCTATTATTTCTAATAATCCATTTTCATGATTAAAGAAACAAAAGTGTATTTTACAGTTGTATATAACTTTTTGACCGAACGAGATATTACCGAAATAGTCTAAATTCTTGGCTGTTGACATGAATTTATCTTCTTATCCCCCTTCATTGTATAAAGGGAAGGTGACTAAGAACAGTCTAATAGGACCCAATATATTGTGTGTTTATAAAAACGATAACACAATATTTTGCTATATGTAAATCCTGTTATCCTTATCGATTGATAAGAATTAGACTATCATATAGTCTCGATTTAGAAATGTTTTTTGTGTTACTAAGATGGCAGATAGTTCAATAAGCATTTAAATTTAAAGTTATTACTTAAATAGCCGTTTAGACAAATTAGTTTGAATTAGGAAATACTATTAATAAAAAGAAACGTGATAAATTAATAATTCCACTAATTGGATCTTTTTTTCAATCGTAGCATTTACTGTAAATGAAATAGGATTTTATTTAGAATTATGGAAGGTGAGCTCCTCGAATAATACATTTCACTTTTTGCCTTTTAATTTAGGTATATATCCTATTTTAGAATAGTGATGCTATTTATAATAGTGTCATTTTTTTATTCATCCAAGGAGTTTCTTTTACGTATGTACTTGTGGAACTATAGTGGCAGGTTTGTTTAAGTACATTTATTCACAAAGTTAATGAAATAATCCAATGATTGATTAAAAATTTAAAAATATATGCTATCAAAATATTTATATAAAATATAACTTTTCCTTTTACCTTATGAGAGAAGTGACAGATTTTTGTACAGATTTGTTAGTAAATAAGAAATTCATTGGTAAATGCACAATAAATACGACTAACCCACCCGGGAATACAGTATTATAATCATTCATAACTCAAAGCAAGTACTTTTCAAATCTTTGAACCAATTTTCAGTTTAAAGTTCGGACATTTAGCCAAAAAAACACCCCGAAGTTAAATTTTAACTCTAAATTTCGGGGTGTAACACTATGAGAAAAAGGTTTTATTATCAATTCATTTTATCTACTTGATATGTTGGGATCTAATATAAACCTTTTGTTA